>JAIOHV010000051.1 GCA_019912885.1 bacterium | reverse complement strand
CGCCGGCGCCGACCCCGTGAGCGCGCGGGAGAGCCGGCTGAGCGCGCGACCGCCCGAATCGCCGCGGCCGCGCGACCGGAATATCGACCATTACACGGCGACTGTCGCCTGGTCGCGGCGCGGTGCGGTTTTCGCGGACGGGCGATACAGCCGGGCGCACACGTGGCGTCTTGACGGCGGCATCGAGGTGCCGGCGTCATCGTCAACGCACATCGTTCCGCCGCCGATGTCGATCGAGTCGGCCATCGACCCGGAAGAGGCGTTCGTCGCGTCGCTGTCGAGCTGCCACATGCTGTGGTTTTTGCATTTGGCGCAGAAGGCGGGGCTCGTTGTCGAGCATTACGAGGATACCGCAGCGGGGCGGATGGGTCGAAACAGCGAGGGGCGGCTTGCGATGATCGAAGTCGTCCTTCGGCCGCGCGCGGTTTTTTTCGGCGAGGCGCCATCGGGCGTCGCGCTTACCGACCTGCACGAGCGCGCGCACGCGGAGTGCTTTATTGCCAATTCGGTCAAAACCGACGTGCGTGTCGAGCCGTTGCCCGGCGGTGGGATTTAGCTCGAAATTCGTTGCGTTGGCCGTCCTTGCGGCTTACAATTTTCTGGTGAGGTGAAGCATGGCAAGTGCGAAAGTTGAAAACGGAATGGTCGCGCTACCGAAAGTCGTTCGCGACGCGCTCGCGATTTGCGACGGCGAACAGATTGAATTCATCATTCGGGACGGATCTGTTGAGATGGTGTCCAAAACGGTCGATTTCCGATCCCTTTACGGGTCGATCAAAACAAACCGACGCAGCGTCACGGTTGAGCAAATGAACGAAGACATCAAACAACAGGTCGCGGAGAACTTCGAAAAGAGTTTGCGGGACGATTCCGAGTGATCGGCATCGACACAAATATCCTCACGCGCTACGTGCTTGGTGACGATCCCATTCAGTCACCGCGTGTCCGCAAACTGTTGGAAAGCGAACTCGAACGAGGACAGGTGTTTTTTGTTTGCGATCTTGTTTTGTGTGAATTCATCTGGGTTTTGGAGCGCACGTATAAGATTTCGAAGGAAATGATTGCTCAACGTCTGGCGGACCTCGTTCATTCACACCAATTCCGTTTCGAGTCGCGAGAAGGCGTCCTTCTAAGCGCGGTCCAGGCGTACCGCGAAAACCGTGGCGATTTCGCCGACTACCTGATTCTCGAACGGTCGCGAGCCGCCGGCTGCTCGACCATCCTCACCTTCGACAAAAAACTCCTGAAAGAGCCGGATTTCACCTCGCCATAGCACCTCGTTTCTTGACTTCCGCGTAAACTCGTCCTACAAATCCGAGACAACAATTTGACGGAACCGAAAAACTGATTTCCGTTTTCAGCGGATAAAATCTACGAAAATGTCGAATTTATCGGCGGATACCGCAGAAATTCCGGCGCCGGAGGCCGTTCCCATCGAATCCGGCGAGCGCGCGGCGCAAAAGCTCAAGCATCTCTATTTCATCGGTGCGATCCTCGAGCGGGCGGCGAGCTTGCCCGAGGCGCTCGGCGAGGCGCTTGCCGCCATGGCGCGAGCGATCCACGCGCGGCGCGGAACGATCGGCGTTTTCGATCGCACGACCGGTCAGCTTCGCGTGGAGGCCTCGTTCGGGCTACCCCTCAAGCGCGCGCAGCAGATTCCCGGCGGTGTCGGCGGTCCGGTGAACCGCCGCGTGTTCGAAAAAGAGCGCGTCGTCGTCTCGAACCTGCCGAACGAGGAGGGTGACGAGGGCGAGGCTCTCGTCGCGATCGCCCTGCCCGTTCGCCACGGCAAGGAGGTCATCGGCACGCTCTGCCTGGCCAAGCCGCGCGCGGACTACTCCGAGATCGCCGAGGACGCCGAGCTGCTGCGTTCGGCGACGTACATGATCGCGCAGCACATGCGCATGACGCAGCGGGCCTACGAATCGCGCGACCGCCTCGAGCAGGAGCAGCTCGAAAGTGAAAAGATGGCCGAACGCTTTCTGCAGCACAATCTCGTCGGCACCTCGGGCGCGATGAAGCAGGTGTATCAGCAGATCCTGCAGGTCGCGCCGACGGACACCACCGTGCTGTTGCGCGGGCAAAGCGGCACGGGCAAGGAGCTCGTCGCGCAGGCGATCCACTACAACAGCAACCGGCGAGGCGGGCCGTTCGTGCGCGTCAACTGCGGCGCGCTCGCGGAAAACCTGCTCGAGTCGGAGCTTTTCGGCCACGTGAAGGGATCGTTCACCGGCGCGCTGAAAGACCGCATCGGCCGATTCGAGGCCGCGCGCGGCGGCACGATCTTCCTCGACGAGGTCGGCGATTTTTCGCCCGCCGTGCAGGTGAAGCTGCTGCGCGTGTTGCAGGAGCGTGAGTTCGAGCGCGTCGGCGGCACGGAGACGATTCAGGTGGACGTGCGCGTCATCGCCGCGACGCACAAGAACCTCGAGGCGATGATTGAAAACGGCCAGTACCGCGAGGATCTTTTTTATCGCCTGAACGTCTTTTCGATCAGCCTGCCGCCGCTCACCGAACGGCGCAGCGACATCACGCTGCTCGCGGATTATTTCGTCGAAAAATACGCGCGCATCATGAACAAGGCGATGAAACGCATCTCCACGCCGGCGATCGACATGTTGGTGCGCTACCATTGGCCGGGCAACGTGCGCGAGTTGCAGAACGTCATCGAGCGCGCGGTGCTGCTTTCGACCGACGGCGTCGTTCACGGGCACCATCTGCCGCCGACGCTCCAGACCGCGGAGGCGACCGCGACGGAGATGACCGGCACGATGGAAGACCAGATCGCGATCTACGAGCGCGAGATCATCGTGGAGGCGCTTAAGCGCGTGCGCGGCAACGTCGCGTCCGCTTCGCGTGACCTCGGCATGACCTACCGCAAGCTTTCCTACCGCATCCAGGCGCACAACATCGATCCGCGAACCTATCGGAGATAGCGAGCGAAATCTCAGCGCATTCTTATCGGCACGCACTCGCCATCGCATCCGCGACCGGCGGCAGCGCGTCGGACAGCCGCGCGGCGAGGGCGGGCGCGTCCGGGATATCCGCGGGCAGGGGTAGGCGGCTAACGAAATCCGCGTGCGCGCGGCCGCGCCGGTATTCCGGTTCCTTCGGCGGGTGCGCGAGGTAGCGCGTCATGAGATCGACACGCGGCGCGACGAGAAGCGTCGTCGCGTAATGCAGCACGTCGCGCGTGCGGTGGATGCACGCACCACCGACCTTCCGGCCGCCGATCGCCAGATCGCACGCGCCTTCGCGGCGCATACCGGTGACGCCAAGCGCCCCGAGCGTCTCGATGAGCGCGGCGGTGATGTTCGCGAAGTATTTGAGGTTATCGCCGATGCCGGCGCACGGCAGCGCCATCGCGACGACGACGTTGCCCTCGTCGAGCCAAACCGCGCACCCGCCGCCCGGGCGCCGCCAAATGCGTACGCCGTCCGCCGCGCACGCCTCCATGTTCAGTTCGCGCGCGGGGTCGCTGCCACGCCCCAGCACGATCGCGCGACCAGGAACATACGCCCGCGCCGCCGCGACGCGATCGCGCCGCGCGATTTCGACGAGATCGTTTTCGAAGGCGTATTCAGGGATATCGGAAAACACGGTTTGATTTTTACCGCGAAGACGCAAAGGCAACGCGAAGAGCGCAAAGAATTTTATTTTTTCTTTGCGTCTTTGCGAATTCTTCGCGCCTTTGCGGTGAGATCTCCGGCTACGGGAAAACGGGCCAGGGTTTGCCGATTTTCCACGAGAGTTGCGCGACGTAGCGCATTGCGTCGTCGCTGTCCGTAGCCTCGGTGAGCACGTATTGCATGCCGGCGGTGACGGCGATGTGGTTATGCGTGAAACGCAGGGCGCCCAGGAAGCTGTTTTCGTCGTCGTTGTTGGCCGTGCCGCGCATGATGAGGCCCTCGTACTCCGCAATCAGCGTGACGAAGTTGCGCGGGTGCAGCGGGAAGATCATGCCGAAGTGCACCTCGCCGTGCTTTTCCTCGTAGTCGCGGTCGTCCACCTGCACATCGCCGAAGAACATGCCGCCGTCGGCGAGCACGGCGAAAGCGTAATCCGTGAAGAACAAATCGTTGATCTCGATGCCCATCGCCAACACGGTGCGAAGACCGTAACGCTTCACCAGGCCGACGCGCTGCTCGAAGTCATCGCCGGGCGCCACGAAACCCAGGCCGAGCGCAAGCGACGGGAGAAAAAGGTCCTGCTGCGAGAAGGCCCACTTGAACATGCCCTCGATGCTGCCGACGCCCGACGAGTCGCCCTCGCGGAAGCCGCGCGCCGGCGCGCCGAAGTCGTCGATCGTGTCGAAGACCTCGAGGTTCGTCTCGACGTACGGCACGTGCAGGCCGAACTCGATATGCCCGGGGATGCCCACGCTGGCGTTGAAGGCGTAGGTGTTGCGCGTGTAATCGGGGTCGCTGTTGCCTTCGCCCAGATACGCGCCGCCGATCTCGACCGTGCCCGGGTTCAGCGTGCGCGTCGACATCGTGAACACGAGCCCCGACATGCCGCGGAAGTTGTGCGGGATATTGCTGATCGACGGCTTGTCGGCCTGGATGTCGCGCGCCGGGGTCTCGTCGCCTTCGATGACAACCGTCTTCTCGTCGTCGGCGCCCTCGTCCTGGGCGATCGCCGGAGCCGTCCCGATCACGGTGACCGCGACGATGAACATGAAGAACCATCGGGCGCGCTTCGTCATACGTCTCTCCGGGTCAAGGGGACGACCACCGCCGATCCCGAGGCTTGCGTTGCCGCCGGGGCCGCCGCTGGTGCTTCAAACGGTCCGGGCCTCTCGCGCGTGAGATCCTGCATCAGAGCCAGAGCGCGGTCCAGTTTTCCCTCATCGGCCTGTCGAATCAAGTCCTCAACCGCGCGCATCAATTCACCGTTGGCCTTGCCCGCCGCGGACGGCGCCAGCACGTAGATCTTGTCGTTGGACGTCGGCTCCACCTCGTCCTGCGAGGTGAACAGCTCCTCCGACAGCTTTTCGCCGGGGCGAAGGCCCACGAACTGCACCTCGATGTCGCGTCCCGGCTCGAGGCCCGAAAGCCGGATCAGATTGCGCGCCAGGTCATGAATGAGGATCTGCTCACCCATCTCCAGCACGAAGATTTCGCCGCCCCGGCCCATCGCCGAGGCCTGCATCACAAGCTGCACGGCCTCGCGCACCGTCATGAAGTAGCGGCGCGCCTTGGGGTGCGTCACGGTGACGGGCCCCCCCTCGGCGATCTGCCGCTGGAAAAGCGGAATCACCGATCCCGCGGACCCAAGCACGTTCCCGAAACGCACCGCGATGAATTTGGTCTGCACGCCCGTTCCGGCGAGCGATTGCAGAATCTGCTCGCCGACGCGTTTGGTCATGCCCATGACGTTCGTCGGCCGCACCGCCTTGTCCGTCGAGATGAAGACGAATCGCGCCACGCCGGCGCGCACCGCCGCGTCCGCCACGTTTTTCGTGCCGAGCACGTTGTTTCGGATCGCCTGCGCGGGGTGGATCTCCATCATCGGCACGTGCTTGTAGGCGGCGGCGTGGAAAACGACGTCCGGCCCGTGCTCGTCCATCGTGGCGTCGAGCAGTTCCATGTCGAGGATATCGCCGACGACGGACTCGAAACGCACGTGCGGGTAGTGTTTGGTCAGCTCCCAGCCGATCATGAACAGCGCGTTCTCGTTGCGCTCGTAAAGAACGACCGTCTCCGGATCGTTCGCGGCCACGAGGCGCGCGAGTTCCGAGCCGATCGACCCGCCGGCACCGGTGATCAGCACGACGCGGCCCTCGAAGTGCTCGCGGATGAGATCGGCGTCCAGGTGTACGGCCTTGCGCCCGAGCAGATCCTCGACCGACACGTCGCGCAGATGCTTCACGGACACGCGTTCGTTGATGATGTCCGCCATCGGCGGGATGATCTTGAAACGCACGCCCGTGTCGCGGAATCGCGCGATCAACTCCTTGATCTCGCGGGGCTTGAGCGACGCGGAGGTGATGATGATCTGGTTGACGCCGTAGCGCTCGATGATGTGCGGCAACTCCTCGCGCCCGCCAAGGATCGAGACGCCGTGGATCTTGAAGCCCTTTTTCGGCGCGAAGTCGTCGATGAATCCGACGACGTTCATGCCGAGCTGTGCGTTGCCGCGAATCTCCTTCAAAAGCTCGACGCCGATCGCGTGGCTTCCGTAGATCAGGACATTGATCGCCTTGCCGGCCTTGTCGTGCAGCAGCTTTTCGCGCACGGCGCGCAAAAGGAAACGGATGCCGCCGATGAACGCGATGGAGATGAACCAGTCGATGATGAAGATGGAGCGCGGAAAGATCGGCACGGCGAAGGTCGCGACGACGATGAACGCGAGCGTGGAGACGGTGCAGGCGCGGATGATGTCGAGCAGGTCGTCCATGCCGACGTAGCGCCACCAGCCGCGATAGAGGTCGTACCAATAAAAAACAAGCAACTTGACGACGAGAAGCCAGGGGAGCGTCTGCCAGAACAGGCCGAGCGCCCAGTCGTTGGGCTCGGTATCGAAGCGGAGGAAGAAGGAGAGGAAATACGCGGCGACGATCAGGAAGGCCTGGCTGGCGACGATGAAGGCTCGACGCCAACGCACGACGCTCTGCCCGAGCGGCGTGTCCAGAAAATTCTTCCCGCGAAGATCGTTGGCCAGGCTCATACGCTACTTTTCAGCCGCCCCGTCCCTTGGGCAAAAAAACGAAGCGCCAGTGTAGGCGGGCGGACGGGGCGGGGTCAATTGAAAAATGGGTGAAAACGGTTTGCCGTGAATTCTGGGGTGCCTAACGACTCGGCTCGCATCATATTGTTGATTAGGCAACCAAAAACTCGCGAACCGTGTTCAAGCAGTTTTCCTTCTGCTCCAGGTTTCTGTAGCCGAATGGCACCGCAACGAGAATGAGTCTGACGACCCGTCGACCGGACGTCACTCGCGCGACCATGGCGGAGGTATTCGTCGACTCACCGAGTTGCGGATAAATTAGCAGCGAATCGACTTGCGGGACGTCAGCAAGGGACGTGTAGGCGAGCGCCTGATGAATGTCCGCACGATGTTCATCGCGAACTTTTTCGGTTAGACCCTGCCAACCCCGCTGAGCGATCAAACTGTAGTGCGATTTATACTTCGCGTCGACAAACACGGCACGATTCGCTGCACGAAGTTCGACATCGGGCATCAACGAACCCATCGACTGATTCGAACCAGACCAACGCAGAGATCGCCTGGCCGTCTGAAATGGGCTGGCGACGAAACCCAGGCGTTGCGAGAGTTCAGCGGAAAACGCCGCTACCCAAGCCTCCCACACCGCCTCAATCGATAAATCCCACGCCAGTCCGTCGAGACTTTTCGCGCCTCCCAATCCGCGTTCCTCCGCGATCCAAGTCATCGCCTCAATTGCGGCGAGCGTCCATTCTGACGATCCCGGCAACGTCCAAGATGTTGGGGGCCGTTCCGAAGCCCCGGGCCCAAGGTCCCGCTTCAATTCTGAAGTTCTCTGAAGCAATCGACGCGATGTTGGGGACCAAGATAGCGACCTAAGATCTTGTTCAAGCCGACTTAAAGTCCAACGAATGGAAGCGGAAAGTCTGGGATCATCGTCCGGCTCGGAAAATCGACAAGGGAAATTCGTCCAGACTCCTCGCGCTACGTGCGACGTGGCCCACTTTGTCCAATCGATCTGACCGCGCGGACTGGTTCGAATCGACTCTGTTGGCACGAACCCGCGTCGTCGATGTCGAAGAAACTCCGCAATTCGCTCGATAACAGGTGCCGCCAATAGCCACGGTGGCACTTCACGCGCCGAGCCCGGAACCAACGGCGCCATACCGAGTTGCGGTTCGAAGTCAAAACCGATCGCCTCGAATACGGAACCGAGAGCAGCCCAGCGAAACCGCGGCTCGATCAGAATGCCGGCCACGACTTTTCGAGTTGAGGGGCTTAATAGCGGGATCGCACCGATACGCGATCGTGGCGAAAGAACGATCTGCACTTGCGGGCTAGTCCGCACTTGGTATCCAAGTTCCAAGCGCTGCAAGTTCCGGTGATTCGCGCTAAGAAACGGCTCTACCCATCGGTCGCCGGACGCGCCAATTTGCGATCCGTAAATCAGTAGCGGCGCGCCGTAGTCTGTTGATTTCAAAAGCGGTCGTGCGGTTGCGCAAGCCCCGGCAATGGTGGCCGCACGCGAATGTCCGAACCTCTTCCGCGCTCGTGCCACTATTTTCTGCTCAGGAGCGTCGATTCAATTCGGTCGGCGAGTCCCGCGACCGTTTCGCTTGCCGCACCGCAAAGCCGTTCATCGAGATAGTGGCGAAGCAGCGGTACAAGTTCGTACTCCAACCGACGTGCGATGCGGTCTTCTTTTGTGGCGACATCGAGATCGGGGCGCGGATCAAGAAAATAGGAGTGGCCCGGTACGAGGCGAAGCGCGTCGTCGTCCGCGAACTCGGAGAACGTATGGATGACGTCGGCGAATATGTCGGCGGCAAATGCAATGCCTTGCGTTTCAACAGCTTTCAGGTCCGGCCAAATCGCAAGAAACGCAAAGCGGCGCCGGATCGCGATATCCATCGGAGCGATCGTTCGATCGGCGGTATTGCGAGTACCCATCACCAATAAATTCGGGGAAAGTCGAAAATCTGTGTCAAAGCCATTGGGCGTATGCGGAATGCGAACGCTTCGGTCCGGTTCGCCAACTTCGAACAGAACAACCGCTTCACCAAGTACGCGCGCAAGATCCGCGCGATTGAGTTCATCGATCACCAAGAGGTGCTCGGACGATTGCGCCGCGGCGTTGGCCTTCAATAAATCCCCCGGGTTAACGTCAAAGGTCAGTCCCTGAGCGACCGGTCGAGGAAATAGACCGACCACAAAATCTTCGTACGTTCTTGCCGCGTGAAATTGAATGCGCGTTGCTGAGCCAATTCGATCGGCGATTTGGAATGCGAGACGTGTCTTTCCTGTTCCCGGCGGACCTTCCAGAACGACGAACCTTCGTTCACGAAGGATCGAAAGAACGGCATCAGGCTCGTGGATATGAAAAATATTTCCGGAAATCGCTTGAAGTCGTCCGTCCCATCTCGCTTTCGATGGTCCCGTGAGTGGAACGTCGTGTTCGTGGAAAAAGAGATCGATTAGGTCCTCGACCGCTGTAGCCTCATTCGCATCGTCAACAACAACGGCCGCGTAAATGACACGTCCATAGGCCTTCAGCGCGGCGGCAATATCGGGCCATCGCGTAGAGACCGCCACGGGGACTTCGTTGACGACATCCAACAGATCGGGCTTAACCCATACGCTTCCGGAGTTCATACGCGACAAGGCGCGCAAACGTCGCGCGTGCCCCGGGCGACCAAGTACGCCGGTGTCGGCACCGAATCCATCCGTTCCGATAACGAGTGTCGCAACGCTCCCGGACTCCCCGGGGAACCAGACGAACGACGTCCCTTGATATGGCCCTGACGTTGGATTTTCCGCCGTTATCCAACCGGCGTACGATGCGGCGTCGTCCTTCTTTTGAAGATTGACCCGCTCTTGGAAGCGGCCCTTATGATGAGCGGCACGATGATATCTCTCGTCATAAACGCGCCCCATGAGCGCGCGCACGCCGTCACTATCGCCCGTGCCTGCCCACTGCCGACCTTGAACCATCGCGTCGATCAATTCGCGCGTCGCGCTCACGGATTTCTCCTCGCGTTATTTCGTTACATCCGTGGTTTTCGCAGATTATCTTGCGGACGCATAGGTTCCCCGCGACACCGCCTCCCTCACGCCGTTTCGGACATCCTTGGCGCTTGCGTGCTCGACGCACGCCGGGCGAGAAGTTCCATCAGGCTCCGCTGCGCCTGGACGCGGGCGCGTTCGCGCGGGGTGAGCGCGGCGACGGCGTCGTCGAGAGTTCGCGCGGCCAGGATCTTGCGTTCGGCGAGCGCGTCGTGCGCGTCGTGGTCGTCGGCCGGCGCGAGGTGCGGCGCACCCGCGTGATGAGCCGTCGGCTCGTCGGACAACGCCAGGTGCCGTTCGAACAGCGCCGCATCGCGCGCGACGGCGGCAAGGCCCGGCGTGTGCGCCGCGGCATCGCGATAGATCGGGTACGCGGCATCCGCCGCGCGGGCGATCGACGGCGGAAACGTCTCCTCCGGCGTGCGCAGAAGGCCGATCCGCCGGAACAGCCGGCCGAAGCGCGCCGAGCCGGTGATCGCCGAGATGGGCGCCGCGAGGATCATCGGAATCGTCGCGGGCGAAAGCCAGGCGAGCATCTCCCACGAGATACTTCCGGCGACGGCCGATAACACGACGCCCGCGAGCATGTGCCCGCGATGCCGGCCCAGAACCTGCGCGAACGGCAGGCTGTCGTCGTCGCGGCGCTGCGGGCGCCAGCCGGAATCGCGCCCGCGCAGGACGTCCGCAACGATGCCGCTGTGGATGAGCATCAGGATCGGCGCGACAAGCGCGGAAAGCACCATCTCGAACGCGAGGCTGAACGGGAACAGCACGACGCCGCAGCCGCGCAAGCGCCGCCAGCTTCCGAGAACGCTCACGGCCGCGAAGAGCTTGTTGCCGAGCAAAATTGTGAACGTGATGACGAAAAGACGCACGGCGCGGACGGGATCGATCTCCGGCCAGAACGGGAACAGCGTCGGGAACGGCTCGAAATACGACGGTCGCATGAAGTGGTACTGCGCGCCGAGCGCGAGGCCCGCGACGATGAACATGAGCCAGAACGGCGACGCGAGATACGTGAACACCCCCGCCGCCAGGTGCATGCGGCTGACCCAGTGCATCCCGCTCGCCGCCATGACGCGCGTGTGCTGCAAATTGCCCTGGCACCAGCGGCGGTCGCGGATCGCCATGTCGATCATCGACGCCGGGCATTCCTCGTAGGAGCCCGAAAGGTCGTGCGCGATCGAAACGCTCCAGCCCGCGCGGCGGATCATGGCCGCCTCGACGAAATCGTGGGAGAGGATCGGGCCGCCGAATGGCGGCTTGCCGGGAAGCACCGGAAGGCCCGCGGACGAAGCCCACGCGGCCGTGCGGACAATGGCGTTGTGTCCCCAGAACATCGACTCACGCCCGGCCCACCACGCGAGGCCGCGCCCCAGCAGCGGGCCGTAAACGCGCCCGGCGAACTGCTGCACCCGCGCCATCAGAGTCGTCCCGCGGATAAGGCGCGGCAGCGTCTGGATCAGCCCCGCGTCGGGGTCCGCCTCCAGGCGCCGCGCGAGTTCAACGAGCGTCGCGCCGTCCATGAGGCTATCGGCGTCGAGCATGACCATGTGATCGTAATGGCCGCCCCACCTCTCGCAGAAGTCGCGGATATTGCCGGACTTGTGCGCGACGTTTTTCGGGCGCCGGCGGTAATAAACGCGAACCTTTCCGGCAAGCCGCTCGCGCAGCGCCCACACGACCTCGTGCTCGGCAAGCGCGATATCGCCGTCCGTCGTGTCGCTCAGCATGACGATATCAAACGACGCGCCTTCGCCCTGGGCCGCCAGGTCGTGCGCCATCGCGTCCACCGCCGCGGCGACGCGGGCGGCGTCCTCGTTGTACATCGGCACCAGGACGGCGGTTCGCGTCGAAAGCGGCCTGGCGGCCTTTTTGGCGCGGCGCGGACCCGGCACGAACATCCCGACAAAAGACGTGACGAATGGGAAGGTGATCCAGGAGAAATTGACGGCGAACAGCGCGATGATGAGCGACTCGATGGCCGTCATGCCGTTGAGCTCAAGGACGAAATACATCTCCTTTACGCACGCGCCCGCGATCGCGAACGATGTCCCCATGACGAAAGCGCGGCGCCAGGCCGGCGTGCGGACCGCCTTGCGATTCACCGGTTTTCGGCGCGCGGCGGCATCGAAATTCGCGAGCGACTGACTCGGCATCGCGACGCGCGACTCGGGCGGCATGCCCTTATCGCCGGTCGCGCCAAATGGAAGCGGGGTCGCGACGTTCACGGTTTTGTCCATCGGTAGAGCCACGTCTCGGCGACGCGACGGTCGGCGTATTTGAGTTCGACGCGAAGCTCGGCCAGATCCTCGCGGCCGGGATCGAACGCGAACGCGACGCGGTGACCGCCGGCCAGCGGATTGGCGCTGACGACCACGGAGCTCACCTGGCCGGCGGAGGCGGTCACCAACGCATCCGGCGGCGGTTTTCGATCACGCTCCTTGTCCGGCGAATAATCAATCACGAATCGACGCACGGGCGTCGGCGCGGTGGCGTCCGCGCGGCCGTGGGCCGTGGCGATGACGCGGATCCGGTTCGTCGAAACTTTTGGCTCGCCGCCCCATTGCAGCTTGTACGCGATCGCGTATTCCGACCCCTGCCGGATCGGCTCCCCGGGGCGCCAGAACGACACGATGTTGTCGTGAATCTCCGCGTTGGATGGAATTTCGACCAGGATGACGGAGCCTTCGCCCCAGTCGCCGGCGGGCTCCACCCAAAGGCTCGGGCGGCGCTCAAAGTGCGACTCGAAATCCTGGTAGTCGTGCGGGTTCCGATTGCGTTGCATGAGTCCGAACCCGCGCGGCGACGCATCCTGGAATCCGCTGATTTGCAGGCGCGCGGGGTTTGCGAGCGGGCGCCAGATTTGTTCGCCGCGGCCGTTGACCATGAGCAGGCCGTCGGAGTCGTGAACGTGCGGGCGGAAATCATCGACGTTCTGCCGGCCGTTCGGCGAGAAGAAATACATGCTCGTGCCCGGCGCGATGCCGATCTCCGTCAGATCGACGCGCGGGAACAGCACGGCGCGAACATCCATGACGGTGTCGTCGCCGGGTGCGATCTCGAACCGGTACGCGCCCGAGACGCTCGGCCCGTCGAGCAGGGCGTACACGACCACGGAACGGCTCCACTTGCGCGGTTCCTCGATCCAGAAGCGGCGGAATATCAGAAATTCCTCGCCGTTCGGCGATCCGGTCCGAAGCGCCAGCCCGCGCGCGGAAAGGCCGTAGGCCTGATCGCGGCCGAGCGAGCGGAAGTAGCTCGCGCCCTGAAAGACGGCGACCTCGTCGTACACGGTTTTCTTGTTGATGGGATACAGGAGGCGGAACCCGGAAAACCCGATGTCGCCCTCGGGCAGCGGCGGCGCGACCTTGCCCGTCTCGAACATCTCCGGAGTAAAGGAAACGTGCGTCACCTTGCCCTGTTCGATGGTCGAGATTTCCACCGGCACCCGGAAAAGGTAGCCGAGCGAAAAGAACTGGATGCGGAACAGGCGGCCCGGTTTCATTCCCATCGTCGCCGACGGGCGAAAGCGGATGTCGCGATACTGGTCGTAGGTCAGCGTCTCAAGCGGGGCGGGCAGCGGCTTTTCCGCGGGGTCGTACGGCGACTGCGAAAGGATCCGCGCCATGTTGACGACCATGTCAAACGGGTCAGGGCTTTTTGGCGCGGGCGCCGCGGCGGCGGCGCGGTGCACCAATACCAGCGAGAAGGCGGCGCACGCCATCGCACCGCAACCCCGCAATACACGGCGTGTCCGTTGGTGATTCAAGGCGAAAGCCGCTTCCAGGCCGGCGAGATCGACGGATTTCGGGCCCGGGCCCGCGCGCCGCGTCATCCGGGACTCGTTATTCAACGCGGCGACGTTCGCTTACGCCTCTGACCCAAGGCGAGAGCGATCTCGGGCGCGCATCATAGCCATAACGCGCCGGTTATCAAGCGGTGCCCGGCCGGCGAAAACGGTTTTTCCGGGGAGGATCGCGACGGCACGCCGTCGTTCGCAAAAGATTTTTCTATTCCGCGCGCACGATGCACCCGTAATCCTTCGTGATCACGATTTTGCGCTCGTCGTCATAGGGCAATTCCACCGGCTCGACCGACGGAAGGACGCGCCGTTTGCGCTCGTCGTCAATCGCCCCAAGCACCGCCTTGGCGCGCATGTCCGCCTCCCGTCCTTTCCCCACGAGACCGTCGGTATTCGGCCAAGCGATGAGCGCGAGGCTGGGCCAAAAATCTTCCACGAAATTGTCGTCAAACAGGTGCGGCGGATCCGTCGCGCCCGCGGCAAGCCACGCGCGATAGCCATCGAGAATTTTCGTGGCCATCGAAAGATAAACCAGGCGCTCGCGGCGAAAGTAGCCACCGGCAGAAAGAGACTTTCTAACGATTTTTTGAAACATTGTCTCCCGAAAACCATCCGCGCGAAGAATCTCGAACAACTTCTCAAGGGTTCCATCTTCGGTGTGATCAAGTGTCTCGATCGTCAAAGCAATCTCGCGAGGCATGCTCTCGATCACGGCCTTTGCGACGCTCGGCCGGCTCTCTATCGACGCGCGCACGCGCTCCAGACCTTCGTCGGAGAGCACGGGCAACATAGCGATCACCGCGAGATCGTAAATCTGATACCCGGCAACGCTCATCATTGCGTTGATGAGGATGGGCGTGTTTGCCAATCCGTCGATAAGCGGCGCCACGGTCAGCATCCGGTCTACCGTCGCCGCGGTGTTTCCCTCCAGCGCGCTCCGCACGGCGTCCGCCGAATACGTATAAAAAAGAAAGCGAACCGGGAGGAAGTCCGGAATATCGACGTCGTGACGATATTCCTGACGCAAGATGACGCCGCCTTCCGCAATGGTGCGCAGACGATCGTCTAACACCAGAATCGGCGCCGTCATTTCCGCAGCTGCGGCAAGGTTATCCGCGTCGTACGGCGGACAAGAATCAAGTTTCAGCAGGCTCGCAATTTCCGAAGAATGCTCGTCGGCGATCGGTTGCAGTTCGTCTAGAATCGCATATAACGCGTCGCGGTCCTCCGGCGGCCGGTTCGCGAGTTCGTCCGCGCGCGCGCGGTACTCCGCGAGCTTGGCCTCCAGAATCGCGGGGTCTTCGGGAGGCATCTTGATCCACGGGTAGATGTACACCGCTCCCACCACGAGAGCGCAGAACACCACGATGCCGACGCCAAGACCGATCTTTTTGACAAGAGTCATGGGCGACACTTTCTCGACTTGTTGTTCGATCCACGCTCAATACACTTTTTCAGACACGCCTAAGCACAGAAATTTGGCCGTACCCGTCGCGCTTGTCGAGCCCCGCGCCCTCTACTTCGAAAACCGCTCGATCACCATCGACGGCGGGGCGGGTTTTTCCTTGTCCTGCGAGGACAGGCGCTGGAATTCGGAGAGGTCCGTGTCGGCCGTCGAGCTGATGCCCTTGAACTTCAGCGCGAAGTCGGCCGGGTTGCTGGAGGCGTCGAGCGCTTCCTGATAGCTGACCTTCTTGTCCAGCACGAGCTTCATGAGCGCCATGTCGAAGGTCTGCATGCCGTAGGTCGCGTAGCCGCCGGCGACCGCGTCGCGGATCTCCGCCGTGCGGTTCGAATTTTTGAGCAGCTCCTCGATGCGCGACGTGTGGCGCAGCACCTCCACCGCCGGCACGCGGCCCTTGCCGTCCGCGCGGGGAAGCAGGCGCTGACAAATGATCGCGCGCAGCACCGTCGCGAACTGGTAGCGCACCTGATTGGCCATCGCGCCGTCGAAATACGACAGCACGCGGTGGATCGTCTCCATCACGTCCGTCGTGTGCAGCGTCGCGAGCACGAGGTGCCCGGTCTCCGCGGCCATGAGCGTCGTCGTGATCGTCTCCGCGTCGCGCATCTCGCCGACGAGGATGACGTCCGGGTCCTGACGCAGCGCGGCGCGCAGGGCGGCGAGGAAGCTTTTGGTGTCGAAGCCGACCTCGCGCTGCGCGATCATGCTTTTCTGGTCCTTCAGCAAAAACTCGATCGGGTCCTCGATGGTGACGATATGCGCGGTGCGGTTCGAGTTGATGTGATTGACGAGCGAGGCGAGCGTCGTCGATTTACCCGAACCGGTGGAGCCGGTAACGAGCACCAGGCCGCGGCGCTCATTCGAGATCTGCTCGAGCACCGGCGGCAGCGACAGATCCTGGAACGTGCCGACCGAATACGGAATCGTGCGCATCGCGATGGCGATGCTGCCGCGCTGGCGATAGACGTTGGCGCGGAATCGCCCCATGCCGGGCACGGAGTAGGCCAGGTCGATCTCGTTGTCGCGGCGGAAGACGTCGATCTGGTGCTCGTTCATGAGCGCCTTCGCCCACGCGGCCACGTCCGGCGCGGAGAGTTCAGGCACGCCCTCGACCTCGAGGAGTTTGCCGTTGACGCGAAAGACCACGCCCTTGCCGGGTTTTAGGTGGATGTCCGACGCGCCGACCTGGACGGCAAGCTCCAGGATCTTGTGCAGGTTGTTCTTCGATGCGCTCGCGGCGGGTTTTGGCTGATCGGACATCGGATTCCCCGGCTGGCTCCTCTTTGCTATTCGTCGTCCGCGGCCTCGTCGGCGTCGCCGTTCGACGACGTGCGTACGCCGGAGATTCCGGCGGTCTCCCGCACCTTCGCGTCCACCTCGTCGCGCACGTCGGGGTTGTCCTTCAGAAACTGGCGCGCGTTCTCGCGGCCCTGCCCGATGCGCATGTCGCCGTAGGAAAACCACGAGCCCGTTTTTTCGATGATGTTCTGCTCGACGCCGATGTCGATCAGCTCGCCTTCGTAGCTGATGCCCTCGCCGTAAATCAGATCGAATTCCGCAAGCTTGAATGGCGGGGCGACCTTGTTTTTCACGACCTTCACGCGGGTGCGCCCGCCGATGACGTCGGTCGCCGTCTTGATCTGCGCGATGCGGCGGATGTCCAGGCGGATGGAGGAATAGAACTTCAACGCGTTGCCGCCGCTTGTCGTTTCGGGATTGCCGAACATGACGCCGATCTTCATGCGGATCTGGTTGATGAAAATCAGCACCGTGCGGCTGCGGTTGATGACCGCCGTCAGCTTGCGCAACGCCTGGCTCATCAGGCGCGCCTGCAGGCCGACGTGCGCCTCGCCCATCTCGCCCGCGATCTCCGCGGCGGGCGTCAGCGCCGCGACGGAGTCGATGACCACCACGTCCACCGCGTTGGATCGGATGAGCACCTCGGCGATCTCAAGCGCCTGCTCGCCGGTGTCCGGCTGCGAAAGGAGAAGCTCCTCGGTGTTCACGCCGAGCTTGCGCGCGTAGGGCGGATCGAGGGCGTGCTCCGCGTCGATGAACGCCGCGACGCCGCCCTTGGCCTGGGCGCGGGCGATGATCGACAGCGCGACCGTCGTCTTTCCGCTGGCCTCCGGGCCGTAGATCTCCACGACGCGCCCGCGCGGCACGCCGCCGACGCCGAGCGCGAGATCAAGGCCGAGCGAGCCGGTGGAGATGACGTCCACCTCGGTGAGCGCGTGGGTGTCGCCAAGACGCAAGATCGCGCCCTTGCCGAATTGCCGCTCGATCTGCGCCATCGCGGTATCGAGCGCCTTTTTCGAGCGCTCCGCCCCGCGCTCCATGGGAAACTTTTCCGCCATATCCCCTCCGGCCGCTGTCTTTGATTTTGATGGTTTCATATTGGACGACGGAGGTTAGCACCCGTGCGCCGGGATTGGGAAGGGCGGGCGCGGCGGCGCGTCATTTGACTTCAGAAGCCCCCCGATCTTTCCGATGAATAGGGTACACCCAGGGAAGGGGGCCGATAATGAAACGCGAAAAATTCGTATTCGAACCCGAGCTGGAACTCCGCGTGGTCGAACGCGAACCCGTTAGCCCGGACGAGCCGAACGAAGAGGAGATCCTCGCGCTGCTGGCCATTCTCGCGCTCGGCGATCTGCTGGGCGAGGACGAAAAGGACGCGAAAAAGCGCGATCCGTTCGGCTTGAACTAGTCCGACGTATTCGCTCACACGTGATTGCGTGCCGATCGCCGTGCCCGGTATTTCAGTGACTAGCACGCTTCGTCTAGCCGTGCGTCGTCAGCGTGCAAGACAAAAAATCCGCGAAATCCGCGGATAGCTTCCGCGATCACCTTTTCGCCTTTCAACAATTCAGACGATTCCATCGCGAACGAGCACGGGCACGGGATTTGGTTGCGGCGGCGTCGCGTCGCGACCGAGTGCGCTTGACGAATCCAGCCTCCTTACGCCCCTTGACATAAATCCCCACAAGCGAGAGGCTTTCGCGCTTGCGCGGCCGGGCCGGTCCGCGCGAAAAATGCAAGAAAATCAACGCGTCGCGGTCGGCGAACCCCGCATTTCGCGACGCTTGTCGGCGCCTTCGACGGCCGCCGGATGGTCCATGGCCGCGAATCAACTCATCATCAAGGGCGCGCGGGAACACAACCTGCGCAATATCACCGTCGAGATCCCTCGCGACAGGCTCGTCGTCATCACCGGGCTTTCGGGGTCGGGCAAAAGCTCGCTCGCGTTCGACACCATTTACGCCGAGGGGCAGCGCCGCTACGTCGAGAGCCTGTCGGCTTACGCGCGGCAGTTCCTTGAGCAGTTCTCCAAGCCCGACGTCGACGCGATCGAGGGTCTCTCCCCGGCGATCAGCATCGAGCAGAAGACGACAAGCAAGAACCCGCGCTCGACGGTCGGCACGGTCACGGAGATCTACGACTATCTGCGGCTTCTCTATGCGCGCGTCGGCAAGCCATTTTGCCACGGCTGCGGCCGCGAAATCGCCGCGCAGACGCCGCAGCAAATCGTCGATATCGTTTTGCACAACCCCGAGGACACGGCGCTGACGATCCTCGCGCCCGTCGTGCGCGGGCGCAAGGGCGAATACCGCAAAGAGCTGTCGCAGTTCGCCAAGGAAGGCTTCGTGCGCGCGATGATCGACGGCAAGATGTACGACCTGTCCGAGGCGCCGGAGCTCGACAAGAAGCGCAAGCACGACATCGACATCGTCATCGACCGCATCAAGATCCGCGAGGGCGTCGCGCGCCGCCTGACCGACTCCATCGAAACGGCGCTCGCGCACGGCCACGGCCTCGTCAAGGTGATCGCCGGCGAGGGCGAGCCGCAGTTTTTCAGCGAGCACTTCGCGTGCATCGCGTGCGGCATCAGCTATCCGGAACTCGAGCCGCGGCTATTCTCGTTCAACAACCCGCACGGCGCGTGCCCGACCTGCGGCGGACTCGGTTCCCGAATGTTCATCGACCCGGAGCTCGTCGTGCCGAATCCGGACCTCAGCCTGCGCGAGGGCGCGGTCGCGCCGTGGGTGTCGCGCATCCATTCGATGCACTTCCACCAGCTTCTCGATTCGCTCGGCCGCGAGTTCGCGTTCGATCTGAACACGCCCTGGAAGCGGCTGCCCAAGCGCGCGCGCGACGTGCTGCTGCACGGCACCGGCGACGCGGAGGTGAAGTTCACCTACGAGGACGAGGCGCGCCGCTACAGCTTTCGCCGCGCGTTCGAGGGCGTGATGGGCAACCTCGACCGCCGCTTCCACGAAACGAGCAGCGAGGCGATCCGCGACGAAATCCGCCGGTTCATGAGCGTCATGCCGTGCGCCGATTGCGGCGGCACGCGGCTTCGCCTGGAGGCGCGGAACGTGCGCGTCGCGGGTCGCGCCATCGCGGAAATCTCGGCGATGTCGATCAAGGAAGCCGTCGCCTTTTTCCGCGGCCTTGCGCTCGCGGAAAAGGACGCGCAAATCGCCGAGCGCGTGCTGCGCGAGATCAACGAGCGGCTTGGGTTCCTGAACGCGGTCGGGCTCGACTACCTGTCGCTCGACCGCACGAGCGCGACGCTCTCCGGCGGCGAGAGCCAGCGCATTCGCCTGGCGACGCAGATCGGCTCGTCGCTTGTCGGCGTGCTCTACATCCTGGACGAGCCGTCGATCGGCCTGCACCAGCGCGACAACGAACGCCTGCTCGCGATGCTCAAGCGCCTGCGCGACCTGGGCAACACCGTGCTGGTCGTCGAGCACGACGCGGACACGATCATGGCCGCGGATTTCGTCATCGACATGGGCCCGGGCGCCGGGAGGCACGGCGGCGAGGTCGTCTTCGCCGGCACGACGGACGATCTCGTGGCGTCGAAAAAATCGCTCACCGGCCGCTACATCGCGGGAGAGCTGTCGATCCCCGTTCCGGCCGCGCGGCGCAAGCCCGGCAAGCGCGTTCTGAAGCTCCACGGTTGCCGGGGCAACAACCTGCGCCAGATCGACGTCGCATTTCCGCTCGGGCTGCTCACGTGCGTCACGGGGGTTTCGGGCTCGGGGAAATCGACGCTCGTGCTCGATACGCTGAACCGCGCGCTCGCCCAGCGCATCTATCGCGCGAAGGACCGCCCCGCGCCGTTCAGGGAAGCCACGGGCCTCGCGAACGTGGACAAGGTCATCAATATCGACCAGTCGCCCATCGGCCGCACGCCGCGCTCGAATCCGGCGACCTACACGGGCCTGTTCACGCCGATTCGCGACCTGTTCGCCGGGCTGCCGGAGTCGAAGGTGCGCGGTTATGCGCCCGGCCGTTTCAGCTTCAATGTGAAGGGTGGCCGCTGCGAGGCCTGCGAGGGCGACGGCGTCATCAAGATCGAGATGCACTTTCTGCCCGACGTGTACGTGACGTGCGACGAGTGCAAGGGGCGCCGTTACAACCGCGACACGCTCGAGGTGAAATACAAGCACAAGTCCATCGCGGACGTGCTCGACATGACGGTGAACGACGCGCACGACTTTTTCGCATCCGTGCCGTCGATTCGCGGCAAGCTCGAAACGCTGCGCGACGTGGGGCTCGGCTATATCCACCTGGGGCAGGCGGCGACGACGCTCTCCGGCGGCGAGGCCCAGCGCATCAAGCTCTCGCGCGAGTTGAGCAAGCGCGGCACCGGGCGCACCGTGTACATCCTGGACGAGCCGACGACGGGCCTTCATTTCGAGGACATCAAGAGCCTGCTGTCCGTGCTCGATCGCCTGGTCGAGGCGGGCAACACGGTCATCGTCATCGAGCACAACCTGGATGTCATCAAGACCGCGGACCACGTCATCGACCTTGGCCCGGAGGGCGGCGACGGCGGCGGGCGCGTCGTGGCGATCGGCACGCCCGAGCAGATCGCCCGGACGGCGAAAAGCCACACCGGCCGTTTTCTCGCGCCGATCCTGAAAAACAAAAAGGTGGGCGAGCGCGAGGCCGCGCGCCACATCCCGGAACCGCGGCCCGTCGCCAACGGCAAACCGGAGCGCGGAAAGATGTTGTCGTTCGATCTCGACGACGAGGATGCGCGCGACGACGAGCTGAATGCCGACGATGAAATGAACGACGCGTTCGCCGTACCCGACGACGCCGAGCCCGCGCCGCGCCGGCGTGGCCGACCAAGGAAACAGGTTTGAAGAAACGAATTTCGGATTTCGGATTTTGGATTTCGGATCGGCGAGCATTCGCGTTGGCGCCGTTGGTTGTCCTTGCCTTCGCGACGAACGTGTTCGCCGGCGACTTCGCGGGCGTCTACGAGATCAAGCACGACGGCGCGATTTACGGCGCGGAGAAATTCGACCTGACGCACGAGGACGACGGCGCCTACGCCGTCAAAACCACCGGCACCTCGCGCCTCGGCGCGGATGAGGGGCAGACGATTCAGGACCTCACCGAGCTGCGGGGGCGCGCGGGCGGCGTCTTTCGCGACTATCAACGCGAGGTGTACGTGGACGAGTTGCCGCGCAAGCTCGCGCTCGACCACGACGAAATCCGCTTCAACGTGCAGATCAACACGGGCAAGGGCGTCATCGACCGCAAGCTGCCTGGGCCGAAGGGCGCGTACATCGCCGACTCGGGCGTGTTCAGCCACGTGCATCTGCTGATCCGCCGCGCGATCGGCGAACGGCGCCTCGGCAAGGAGTTGCCCGTGGTCGTGCCGAGCGAGGTCGCGCGCGCGGCCGCGGTCGTCGAGGATCGCGGCGACGACACGGTGACGACGGGCGAGGGCTCGTTCGCGGCGCGGCGGTATTTCGTCGATCTGGAAACGCAAGGCCTCTCCGCCTGGATCGATCGCGAGGGGCGTCTCGTGAAGGTCGATGCGCCGATGATCGGCATGACCGCGGAGCTCAAGGGCTACAAGGGTTTACCCGCGTCGCCGAAAAAAGGCGCGAAGGCGACGCGGCGCGTCTCGCGGCAGGATGTCACGTTCAAGTCGCCCGCGAGCATCAAGGCGGCGAACGGGCCGCGCGAGGCTGCGCTCGCGTTCCACGGCGTGCTGCGCCGCCCGCGCGAAATCAAGGGGCGGCTGCCGGGCGTGCTGATCCTGTCCGACACCGGGCCGCAAACGGCCGACGGGCGCGACGCCGTAACCGGGCTCGATACGTTGCTCGGCGAATTGGCCGACATCATCGCCGAGGCCGGTTACGCCGTGCTGACCTGGGATGATCGCGGCGCGGGCAAGACCGGCGGCGACCCCGCGCAGGACGCGCTTTCCGTGCGCCGGCGCGACGCCGAAAATGCGCTGAAGATGCTCGCGGCCCGTGCGGACGTCGATGGCGACAAGCTGTTTGTCCTTGGTTTGGGCGAGGGCGGCAACATCGCGATCCGTCTGGCGGCGGACGTAAAGCTCGTGCACGGGGCGATCGCCATCGCACCCTCGCCCGTGTCGTTCGCGCGCCTCGCGGAAGAGCAGGCCAAACGCCGCATCGCCGCCGAGGGGCCGCCGTCCGACGAAGCGCTCGCCGCGCACCCGGTGATGGTCGCGCTCGAACGCGCGCGCGTATTGACCGACAAGGATTTCACGGTCATCGGCGGCAAGCCGGTGTATCTCGATCTCTACCGCGAGTGGATCCGCCACGATCCCGCGGCCGATCTGCGCGCGGCGAAATCGCCGGTGTTGCACGTGACGCTCGGCAACGACCGGCAGGTGTTCGGCGATCTTGCCGGGCCGCTTGCCGAGGCCGGCAAGGTTGTGTCCGGCTACACGAACAAGCACTTCGAGAAGCTCGACCACTTCCTCGCGAAAAGCCGCGGCACGATCGGCAGCTACGCCGACCCCGACCGCAAGATCGACGCCGCCGCGGCGGCATACATCATCCGGTGGTTGGGGGAGAAGGCGAGTTGAACGCCAGCGAACGGAAAGGATCCGCGGATCAACCAAGCCCGCCGCCGTCGATCCCGTCCTGATCGTCGCTTTCCTTACGAACATGTGGCGGCACAGCGTCGTCCGTGCGTATACTTGAGGCATGGTTGAACGCACCGAGCCCGACGTGTTAACGGAGATCGTCGCGCGGCTTGTCGACGAATTTCAGCCCGACACGATTTATCTGTTCGGATCGCACGCGTGGGGAGAGCCGCATCGCGACAGCGACCTGGATATTCTCGTCGTCGTCCCGGACAGCGACGAAACGCCCGCCAAACGCGCGCAACGCGCCTACGCGCGAAAAGCCGGGCTGATGGTCCCGATGGACATCGTCGTTCAAACGCGCGAGGAGTTCGAACGTTTTCTCCCCGCCGCTTCGTCGCTCGCCCACCGCATCGTCCGCGACGGCAAGGTTCTGTATGCCCGACCCGCGTGAGGAGCTCGTTCGGGTTTGGCTGGAACTTGCCGTCAGCGATATTCGTTCGGCGCGCGCGCTCGCGGAGCAGCAACCTCCGCTTTTCGATACGGCGATGTTTCACCTGCAGCAAGCCGCAGAAAAGTCGATCAAGGCTTTTCTGTCCTGGCAAAACGCGACGATTAGCAAAACACACGATATCGTGCTGCTATTGAACGCGGCCGCCGAATTTGAAAGTCGTTTCGACGGTCTCGAACCGCTCGGGCAATTGCTGACACCGTTCGCCGTGGAATTGCGTTATCCTTTCGGCTATCCGGCTCCCTCCGAAGGCGAGTTTCGCGAAGCTCACGTCGCGTGCGTCGCTATTTTCGATTTTGTGCTCGACGCCGTACCGGAAAGTACGCATCCGGCGACGGAGTTGATTCGATCATGATTTCCATCTTTGCAATCTGCGTAATCCGCGGATCAACCAAACCTACCGCCGTAGACCCATCCGCGCGCTCGCGTTAGTCTTCCCGCATGGCCATGAAACAAGTCCCCATCGACGCCCTCGTGGAAGGGCAAAACGCGGATTCGGTTTACTTCGTCCGGCGCCGGCAATTCGGCACCGCGCGCACGGGCAAGCCGTTTATCACCCTGACGCTCGGTGACCGCTCCGGCGAGATCACCGCGCGCATCTTCAGCAACGTCGAGTATTACCAGGACGAGTGCCCGGAAGGCGCGTTCGTTTACGTGCAGGCGCGCGTGCAGACCTACGAGGGACGCATTCAGCTTGTCGTCGATACGCTGAAGCGCGTGCCGGACACGGACATCGATCCCACCGATTTCCTGCCGACGGGGCGGCACGATCCGCAGCTTCTCCTTGCGCACGTGCGCGATATTTTCGCCACGATCGCCGACGACAAGGTGCGCCGGCTTTGCCTGTCGGCGCTCGACGGCGATCTGGGCGAGCGTTTCACCCGCGCGCCCGCCGCGATGGGCATTCACCACGCCTTTCTCGGCGGGCTGCTCGAACACACGCTGTCCGTGCTGATCCTTTGCGACACCATCGCGCGGCACTACCCGAACCTGGACCGCGACATCCTCATCGCGGGCGCGTTCTTTCACGATCTCGGCAAGATCCACGAACTCGATTACCAGACCTCCATCGTCTACACCGACCACGGCCGCCTGATCCCCCACCTGGTCATCAGCGTGCAGATCGTCGACGAGCTCACGCGCGCCATCGACGATTTTCCCGACGACAAGAAAAAGCACATCGAGCACATCTGCCTTGCGCACCACGGCACGCGCGAGTTTGGATCGCCCGTCCTGCCCGCGACCGTGGAGGCGATCGTCGTGCATCACCTGGACAACCTGGACTCCAAGGTCTTTTCGTATTTTGCCGCCGTCGAAAAAGCCGGCACGGCCGCGTGGAGCGACCGCCAACCGCATCTTGGCACCTACGTCAAACGCACCACCTCCGCCGCGCCGCCGCTCTACGCCTACCGCCTTCCCGAGGCTCTCGTGAAGGACAAGAACGAGCCGCGCGTGGTGAAGGTGCCCGCGTCCGCCGCGA
Organism: bacterium; assembly: GCA_019912885.1. Taxonomy (NCBI): domain Bacteria; species bacterium. Next base: position 6,790 of record JAIOHV010000051.1, on the reverse strand, counting down.
AGCCCGCCACGAAAAACGGCGACGACGACGACGACGAGTCCGCGTCCGCGCAGTTCGACCTGCTTTCCGGCAAACGCTGAGGATGCGCGCGGCGATCTTCGACGTCGACCGCACGCTGGTCGACGGACTCGCGGGCTATTTCTTTTCCGACTGGCTCTGGCGGCGCGGGTACATGCCGCGCGCCGGAAAGCTGCGCACCGCGTTCGCGCTCGCGGGCTATCGCATGAAGATCCGCCACGAGCGCGTGATGGTGGAAGTCGGCGTCACCTGCCTCTCCGGCATGACCGCGGTGCGCGTTCGCGAACTGGCCGAGGCGTGCGTCGATGAGGTGATCTGGCCGCGCGTGTTTTGCGAGGCGCTTGACAAGATCCGCGAGCACAACGACGCCGGCGACATTACGATTCTCGCCTCCGGCTCCGCGCTTCCGATCGTCGAGGCGCTCGCCGCGCGCGCCGGCGCGAAATCCGTCGTCGCGACGCGCCCGCGCGTGTCCGAAAACGGCGTTTGCCTGCCCGTCGCCGAGCTTCCGCTTTGTTACCACGAGGGCAAGACGGCGCTCGTCGAGGCGCTCTGCAACGCGAACGGCCTGTCGCTCGACGGCGCGGCGCTCTACTCCGACAACCACCAGGACATCTCGCTTTTCGCGCGCGTCGCCACGCCTTTCGCCGTCAATCCCGATGTGCGCCTGTCCCTCTACTCGAAGACGCACGGCATCCCGGTGATGCACTGGACGACGACGATGGCGGGCGAAACGGGATCGGGCACGGCGTTTCCGCTGGCGGGGATGAAATGAAATTTCACCGCGAAGACGCGAAGAAAACCTATTCGATCGCGAACGTCACGCGCACGACGGCGGTGATGTCCTTTTCGAGCGCGCTCGTGTCGCTGATGCCGTAGTCCGACACCTCCGTCGAGTTGCGCGCCGTGATCTGGAAGACGCCCTGGCGCGCGTTTCGCACCGCGCCGATCTTGCTGCCGGCGCTCTCGGCGATGCGTTCGGCGCGCATGCGCGCGTTGACCGTCGCCTCGGCCATCATGTCGACGCGCAACTCGTCGAGCTTCGTGTAGATGTATTCCGGGTTCCACGACACCAGCGGGATGCCTTCGGCCAGAAGTTCGGTGGACTCGCGGGACAGGCGCGTGATTTCCTCGACGCGCCCGCCCTCCACGGCGAACGGCTGCGTCAGCCGATGACCCACCACGCGGCCGTGCCGGCCGTCTTCCAGAACCTCGTGCAGCGTTTGCGTGGAGAGCGAACCGAACGTCAGTTCGTCGTCCTTCACGCCGTGGTCCTTGAGATAAAGGCGCACGCGCTCGGTCATGCGCGTCATTTCCGCGTACGCCGCCGGAAGTGTCGAGCCGTCCGCGGACAGATTGCCGCGCCACGTGATGTGGTCGGATGTGATCGGCCGCGTGGCGCTGCCGGTGACGGTGATCGTGTCGCCCGCGCGCTTCACCTTCACGATCGCGCCCGCGACGACAAAGGCCATCACGACAAGCGCGATCGCCACGGCGCCAAGGCCGAGCATCATGTTCGCCGCGGAAGTTTCGGTTTGCGCGTTCTTTTCGTTCGCCATTTGTGACCCCGATTGCAGAAGAAACTAGCACGCGGCATGTAGGAAAAACAGGCGGTAACAACCGTAGCCGGACGCGAACACATAAGGGAGGAGCCATGCCGCAGACAGGACACGTGGATGTGACAACGCCGTCGGATCGCGAAATCCTCGTGACGCGTGTTTTCGATGCGCCGCGCGAGCGCGTTTTCGAGGCGCTGACGAACACGAAGCTCCTTCCGCGCTGGATGACCGGGATGGAGGTCTGCGAGATCGACTTGCGCGTCGGCGGCACGTACCGATTCGTTTGGCGCTATCAGGACGAAACCGGGATGAAGGAGATGGGGATGGGCGGCCGCTATCTCGAAATCGTGCCGCAAGAGCGAATCGTCTGGACGGAATTGTTCGACGAGGACTGGACCGAAGGCGAAACCGTCGTCACCTGGACGCTCGCCGAAAGCGACGGCAAGACGACGCTCGCCGCCAACATCCTCTACAGTTCGAAAAGCGCTCGCGACGGCGCGCTCGCCACGTCGATGCTCGATGGAATGACATACTCCTACGACCGGCTGGACGAGTTGCTGGAGGAGATCGCGGATTGAAAATCGACAATTGGCGAGACAATTTCAAAAATGCCGGTGTCAAATTGTCATCCTGAGGTCCGCGCCGCGGCGTTGTCACCCTGAGCGCAGCGAAGGGTCTCGCCCTTCGCCAGACCGCGCTTTTCCCCTCTCAATCCTCGATCCTCGATCCTCGATCCTCTATCCTCAATCCTCGATCCTCCTTTATCCTCGCTTCCGATGCCCCTCCTTCACGCCCTCATCCGCGCGGTGTTCGCCGCGGTCGTCACCGCGCTCGCGGGGACGGGGCTGGCCCTTGACCAGAGCCCGGCCGCCGCGCCGGTCCTTGGCATCGCCGAGGTAAACGCCGGGCGGCTGATCGCGCTCGCCATGCTGCTGTTGTATTTCGCCGAGGTCGCTTTCGCGTCGTGGCAGACGCGCGAGCCGGTGGACCGCGCGGCGGTGTGGCTCGCGCCCGCGTGGCTCGCGTTCCCGATCGCGCTCCTTGCGCGCGTCAACCTGTTTCCCGACGCGCCGCCGGGGCGGATCGCCGTGGCGCTCGCCCTGTTCGGCGTGTTGCGATTCCTGACAATCATCCTTGCCGCCCCCCGGCCCGCGCGGCTCGCGCCCCCGTCCGTGAGCGCGCCGCCCGTGATCGTGCTTGTCGCCCGGTCGGGCGTGCCGGGCGGGGCAACAACCGCGGCCCTTGTGTACGAGCTGTTCGGCGCGATCGTGCTTGGCGTTTTCATCTTCGGCCGCGCGCCCGCGCACGTGGCGACGCTGCCCGCGCTCGCGCTCATCTCGCCGGGACTGTACGTGCTCATGACGGCCGCCGCGTTTCGCGCCGGCGGATCGCGCGTCGTCGGCCTGTTCTATCCGATTTTCGCGCCGGCCCTGCTGCTTTTCGCGATCGCGGCCGCGCTCGGCTTGACGCACGAGACGCGCGAATACGCCCCGGCGGCCGCGGCGATGCTCGCCGTCGGGCACCTGGCCGTGGCGGCGATCGCGATCCGCTACCGGCGCGGCACGCACTACGCCCTGCCGTGCCTCGCGGTCGCACTCGGTCTTGCGTTCGTTTCCGCGGAAATCGGGGCGCGCGTGGCATACGATTTCCGCGCCGCCGCGACGCTCGCGCCGATCGACGGCTGGGACATCGAACGGCGAACCGCGCTCGTCGCGTCCACGCCGCGAGCGACCGACGTCGCCGCGCGCGAGGCCGTCACGCGCGTGGCGCTTTTGGGCATCCCCTCGGAAGGCGGGCGCCTGGCCGCTGAAAGGGCCGCGCGCGCGCATTTCGGCGGCGATGCCGTGATCCACGTCATCGACGCGCGCGCGTCGGGCGACGACGCGTTCCGCGCGCTCGTTTATCTGCGCGACGTGCTCGGACCGCGCGTCGGCGACATCGACGCCGTCGCGTTCGACGACGATCCGCTCGCGCCGGCGGCGGCCGATCGATCCGCCGCCCGCTTCGCGAAATGGTCGACCCTCGTGGACGGCATCGCGGACGATCGCACCCGAACGCGCCGCCTCATCCTCTCCGCCGGTACGCGCTCGCACGTGCGCCTCGCGCTTGCCGCCATCGCGTCGAGACTTGCGCTCGGCGACGCGCTCGGCCGACTGGCCTTTGCCTTTCGGGAGCGCGGCCCGGATTCCGGCGAGGGCGCGTCAAACGGCGAGGCGATGGGTCGCGCGGCGCGCATCGAGAACCTCGAACGCCACGCGCGCGGCAACGGCGCGGCGTTTTTCCGCATCCGCGCGGAAGACTTCGCGGACGTTGATGGTGACGGTGGCGACGAAGAAACTGTCGAATCGGACGAGAATGCCGCGCTCAAGCCGGAAGAAGCGTCAGACGCGTTACCTCCGGCGGGCAATTGATGCGTACAGGCAGGATGGATGTGCCGATGCCGCGATTGACGTAAAGTCGCGTCGAACCAATCTCGTACATCCCCTGTTGAAACTCCGCGCTGCCCGGCGGCGTTTTCAGCGCCCCGAAAAAGGGAACGCGCACCTGCCCGCCGTGCGTGTGACCCGAAAGCACAAGATCGGCGCGCCGATTCCCCAGCCGATGGACGACACACGGAGCATGCGACAAAACAATGGCGGGCAACTCGGGCGGACGAGTATCGAGCGCGGTGTCCGGGCGCGGCACGCCGTAAAAGGCATCGTCGATCGCCGCAAGCCAGAATGCGCCACCAGCGTGCTCGATCGCGCGGCCTTCGTTCACCATCATCGTCACGCCGATGCGATCGAGTCGCGCGCGCAGGTCGCTGTCGATGGTCTTGTTCCAGTGCTCCCAGTTTCCGGTGCAAAAATAAGCTTGTTTGCGGTAGCGCAATGTCGCGATCCACGCGAGGCACTCGTCGAGAAGATCCGCGTCCTCGACGAGATCACCCGTGATGAAAAGGTAGGTCGGATTCGTCGCATTGACGATTCGCGCGACCTCCTCTTCTCGACCCGTGACGCCCCAAAAATGAAAATCGGAAATCTGTATCGCGTCGAGCGGCCCGGGCAAGCCGGGGATGCGCACTTCGATATCGGTCGCGACCACGCGGCGCGGGCCGATCGTGAAGGCATACGCCCCGGCGAGCGCCGGTGGCCCAAGTATTGCGGCAAACCAACCAAGTGCCTCACGCCGCGTGAGCGGGCGGCGCAGGCGATCAGTGACTGCCGAAGGCTTTTTCGTCATTCAATATTGGTAAGATGGTTGCAGCAAATCGACAACCCGTTTGGACGCGAAATTGCGCAAACCGTGCCCGCGCCCGGTAGCCTTCCCCCGTTTGATCGCCTAAAATCGGCGCCTCGAATTTCCTTATTCCTTGCAGGGAGCCGAACGATGACAAAGCCGAGGTTGCGCGCGGGCATGACCGCGTTTTTGGCGATGATGCTCCTGGCCGCGCTCGTCGCGTTTTCCGCGGGCTGCTCGTGCGGTGATGACGACGATGACGATAACGGCGGTTCGATCCCGGACGACGACGACGCGTCGGACGACGACACGGGAGACGACGACGCCTCGGACGACGACGCCGTTGATGACGACGACGCGGATGACGACGATGCGGACGATGACGACGGCTTTGTCGTGCCGCCGTTTGTCGTTGAACCGCCGCCGTTTCCCGAGTGGGTTTACCGCCACTGGGTCTGGGAAGACGAATCGACGCAGACCTCGGCGCAGGACCTCGTGCAGGGCTACATCGACAACGACATCCCCGTCGGCGCGATCATCATCGATTCGCCGTGGGAGACGGGCTACAACACGTTCATCTTCGACGACACGATGTACCCGGACCCGCAGGCGATGGTGGATTATTTCCACGACCGCGACGTGCGTGTGTTTCTGTGGATCACCCCGAACGTGAACGACGACTCGCCGAATTTCCAGGAAGGCTACGACGCCGGCTACTACGTCCACGGCGGCGACACGCTGGAGTGGTGGAAGGGCGACGGCGCGTACATCGACTACTGGAACGAGGACGCGATGGAGTGGTGGCACGATCAGATGGACAACGTGCTTGACCTCGGCATCGACGGATGGAAGACCGACGGCTCCGAGTTCGCCATGCTGCTCTGGCTCTGGATTCCGACCGCCGACGGCCCGAAGACGCCCAAGCAATATCAGGAAGCGTATTACCGCGACTTCTTCAACTACACGCGCGAAAAGCTCGGCCCCGACCGCGTCATCACCGCACGCCCGGTCGATTCCTACGGCGTGCCGTGGGGCCCCGACTTCCAGCCCAAGGACACCTCGTTCGCCGGCTGGGTGGGCGATCAGGATCCGACTTTCAGCGGCCTGCGCGCGGCGCTTCTCAACATGTTCATGTCCGGCAATCGCGGGCACACGAATTTCGGTTCCGACATCGGCGGCTACCGCGGCGACGACCCGCGCGACGAGGACCTGATGATCCGTTGGATGCAGCAGGGCGCGTTCAGCCCCATCATGGAAAACGGCGGTTCCGGCGAGCACCGGCCCTGGATGTATTCCGCGGACCTGCTTTCGATCTACCGCAAATTCACGAAGATCCATCACGAGCTGATCCCGTACCTCTACAGCCAGGGCGCCGATTCCTGGCGGCGCGGTATCTCGCTGTTCCGCCCGGTGCATCGGCTGTATTGGGAATACATGCTCGGCGACGCCTTCTTCGTCGGTGCGATGACCGAAACCGGCGAGACGCGCGAGGTGCACCTGACCGAAGGCGAGTGGATCCATTTCTTCACCGGCGACGCCTTCACCGGCCCGCTCGACGTCGAGATCGACGTGCCTTACGAGGAGTTCCCGGTCTTCGTTCGTCGCGGCTCCATCGTGCCGATGCACCTTCTCGAAGACGGCGTCTTCGATCCGGATGACAATGCCTACACCGTCAGTATGTGGCCGGTGCCCGGCGAGCACGAATTCATCGTGTCCGAGGAGCACGGCTCCGGCGCGCGGATCCGGTACATGTCCGCGGCGGTGGGTATCGACGTCACGGTATCGGCGACGAGCCGCCCTTACGCGTTCCGCCTGCACGACGTGGACGAGCCGAATTCCGTGTCGGCCGAGCCCGCAGGCGATCTTGCCGAGGCGGCGAACCTTTCCGATCTCGCCGGGGCGGACACGGGCTGGTTCTACGACGCGGCCGAAGACGTGCTCTGGGTGAAACCCGGCAGCGCAATCTCCGGCGTGCGCGTCGAAGTGCGTTAGAC
>JAIOHV010000050.1 GCA_019912885.1 bacterium | reverse complement strand
GACGACGCCGGCGCGCCGCGCGAGAAGGCGCCGCGCATCAAACGCGAGCGCCCGGCCAAACCCGATGTTCCCGCGTCCGGCCGCGTGGGCGACGTGCTGTTTCCGGAGCTGCTGCTGTCGTTTTATGAGAAGCGCGCGACCGGCACGCTTTTCATCCGCACCGGCGGCGAGGAGCGGCGCCTGTCGATCCGCAACGGCATTCCGGTGTCGATCGATTCGAATTTCATCGCGGGCCAGAGCCTCGGCGCGATCCTGCTCGAGCAGGAGCGCATCAGCGACGCGCAACTGTTTCACGCGCAGAAGATCGTAGCGGAGTCCGGGCAGCGCCTCGGCGAGGTGCTGATCGAAAGTGGCTTGATCGATGCGCAGGAGCTGGTGGCGACGCTGCACTATCAGGCGCAGCGCAAGCTGATGAGCGCGTTTCCGCACGACGAAGGCGAATACGAATTCCGCGACGGCGCGCCCGACGTGGGCGATTCCGGACACCTGGACGAAAGCATCCTGCAGATCCTGCTCGCCGGCGTGAAAAACTATTGCACGATGGCGCTGCTCGAATCGCGCATCTACGCCAACCGGCACCGCGTCGTGCAAAAAGGCGACGTGCAGGCCGCGCGCCGCGCCGGTTTGCAGCTCACGCGGCAGGAGTGGGCGATCCTCGATCTTGTTGACGGACAGCGCACACTCGGCGACATCGTGAGCCGCACGCCGCTCAACTTCATCCGCACGTTCCAGGTGCTCTACCTGTTTTTCCTGTTCGGTCTCGTGCGTTTCTCGGACGGTGGATCGGACTTTTTCCAGCTCGACGAACCCGTGCTCAACCGCGCGCTGTCCGAAGCGCGCTCCGACGCGACGCCCGCGCCGCTCATGCCTCCCGCGGTCGCCCCGCCCCAAGAGACGGAGTCGGACCTGCTGCGCCTGTTGTATCGGCTGTCGGGCCTGCGCGCGGACGGCGTGGTCATCGCGCGCGCCGGCGGGGCGATGCATCGCATCGTGCTGTCGGCGGGCAAGCCCGTGAAGATCGCAAGTGAGGTCGCGAACGCGCTGTCGGTCGGCAATCTGCTGGTGGCGCGCGGGCGGCTCACCGAGGAGGACCGCGATCGCGCGCTGGAGTTGGCGGGTTCCGAGGGCCTGCCGATCGGCGAGGCGCTGCTGAAGCTCGGCCTGCTTTCTCCGCACGAGCTCTACGAAGTGCTGGTCACGCAAGCCGAGGAGCGCCTGATGGCGCTGACGACGGACGCGCGAGCGGTCGAGATCCAGTACGAGGCGCGCCGGACGGAGGAGCCGCGCGGCCTGCCGCTTGACGTCGATCTGGTGAAGGTGCTCGTGCGCGCGATGCGGCTGAGGATCAAGCCGGAACACGCGCGCGACGAGCTGGCCGGCGACGCGGGCAAAGCGGTGGCGTTCACGGCCTCGGGGCGGGCGCGCCTTCATCCGCACGCGTTCGACGCGAAGGAGAGCTCGGTCATCACGTTGATCGACGGCCGGCGAACGCTCAAGCAGATTCGGGAGCACAGCGGCCTTGGCTCCGACGAGACGAACACGCTCGTCTTCGCGCTGCTCAAGCTTGGGCTGATCGAGTTTCTCGGCGAGGGGTAGGCGCCCGAACAGAGGCGGTCGCGATCCGAAGCCACCTCATCAATTCGGGACCGGCGCCGTTTCCGAGTCCTCGCCGTTCGCATTGCCGAAGGCGTCCGTGAGGTCGCCCGCGCGAATCACCGCCGTGCGCGCGCCCGGCGCCGCTCGATGCCAGACTCCGTGGAAACGTCCATCCGACACGTACGTCAGCGGGACGCTTTCCCCCGCGCCAGTTTCCTCCAGGACCGTGGCGAGCGCCTGCCCGCCCGTGACGGTCGACCACTCCGCGGAGCCAAAATCCGGATGGCGCAGCCGGTAGCCCGTGGGATTCGGCGGCCAAAGCGCGTCGCATTCGATCGCGTACAGGTCCCCGCCGATCGGCGCGACCGAAAGATTCGCAACGCGTACCGCGTCGCTCTCGACAACGTCGAAGGCATCGGACACCACCGTGTAGGGCACGATCGCCGATGCCTCCCAGGTCTGCCCCTCGACGCGCACGCGGTAGCGGCCGGGCGAGACATCCGCGGTCAGCTCCCAGGCGATCGTGTACCGATGCAGGCGCCTCGCGGGGAACCGCCGCGTGTCGTAGTCCGGCGACGCTTCGTAGCGCAAAATCGTCGTCATGTCCCCGTCCGCCATGATGCGCCCGTTGGCGAGCCGGACCGGCTCGAACTCGCCGCCGGCCTGCGCCTCGAAGGTGACGCGCGGCCTGTCCGCGCCGGTGAATCCGCCGGCCCAGGAAAACTCCACGGTTTCGAATCGCCGATACGAGGCCGCGGGCGGCGCGAGCACGTCTCCCGCGGATTCCGCTTCTTCGAACGCCACGGGCAGCAGGTCCGGCCAGGGGATCTCCGGTTGCGCGGGCGGTACGGCCGGCGCGGCGACCCCGGCCAGCAGATCCGCGGCCAGCGCGACGTTCCGGTCAACCAGCCAGTCGCCGAATTTCGGCCCCCAGGAATTGATCGAGGTTTCGTATCCGCCCTGCATCCAGTCCCACTCGGTGAGCAGATAGGATTGATAACCGTTCGAATATCCGAACGTCGCGATCCGGTCGTCGGGCACGCCGGTCGCCGCGTTCAGATTTTCGCGCAGGCGCTTTGAGAGCCAGCTTGTCAGCTCGCCGGGAATGAACGCCAGCAGATAATCGCCAAGGCGCACGTCGCCGATCTCCGTCGGATTCAGGGCCCAGGTCCACCACGCATCGACGAATAGCAGCGGCAGGACGCAGCCGTAGTACCCGTCCACAAGGCTCGTTTCCGGCCTGGCGCAGTCGATGATGGAGCCCAGTCTGGCGAAGTACGGGATCGTGCTCCAGACATCCGGCGACCCGCAGTAGAAAGCGCCGTCCTCGTAGGGATGGAATGCGCCGGTGAACGGGTCCGTCCATCCGAACTCGTCGTCCGCGTACCCGATCGCGTCGCGGCTGATCGCCGGCGACGCCGTAGCCATGCCAAGCGCGATGTCCGCTTCCGGCGCCAGTCCGTCGTAAACCTCGCGCAGCACCGGGGCGATGGAGCGCGCGTGCCATTCCATGCCCTGCTCGTCGTCGTGCCCATGCGGCGTGACGGACGGATTCACGTCGCCCGCCGGCCCCTGGAGAAAAAAGGCCTCCACCGGCGTATCGAAGGTGTTCTCGAACCCGAGCTCGATCGCGCCGGGGATGTCCGTAGACAGCAACGACTTCCCCATCCAGACGCCGTGGACGGGAAAGCTCATCAGAGCCGCGAGCGGCGATCCGTCCGCGCGGTCGACGCGGGCGAAAAACAGGCGATCCTCCTTGTAGCGCGGCGGATCGTTGGCGCACCGGCGGTCGGCCGACCACACGTCGCCGGGGTCGAACGGCGTCACCACCGTGGCCGCGAGCGTCGCCGGCTGAAGGTTCTCCGTGCTCGCCACGATCGCGCGGGCGATCGACGCGGACAGGCGCCGCGTGAATCCGCGGTCGAACACGTCCGTCCCGACGCCGCCCAGAATCATCGGCACCGGGAAGAAGTGCGACGGGCCGGAATGGGAGTGCGTCGCCGACAGCCACAGCCGGCCCGAAAGGTCGAAGCCGCCAATCCGGCATACATCCGAGAGCACCTCGCGATAGAGATATTCCGACACGCCCGCCGCCGCGATCCGCGCGATGACAAGGCGCTCCTCGCCGTTGTCGAGCGCAAGCGCCTTCACGTCAGGCTTGCCGAAGTAACCGGTCGATCCGCCCATCGCCACGGCGTACGGATGCGACGGGCCCGGGCGCGATCCATACCCGCCGGGGCTCACGCCGATGGGCGCCCAGAGATCGCCGGTCGCAAGCCCGGCGCGAAGCGGCGCGCGCGTGGCGCCGGCAAACGCTTCGCATCCCGGCGGCTCGGTGTCGTCGTCGCCGGAATCGTCGTCGATCGGGGCGGTGTCGTCGTCGCCGGAATCGTCGGGTGCGCCACCTTCGATCGAACCCGGTTCCGGTGACGGGGGATCGTCCAGCGCCGTATCGTCGACGGCGTCCCGCGCGTCGTACGCGCAGCCGGCGGCGATGGCGGAAATGGCCAGTAACGCGAGAAGCGTCAAACGCGCCGTGCACCCATCGAGATTCGTATCGCTCTCCTTTTGCCGTGACCGCCGTTTTCCGCGACGCCTTTCAGCCTTTCAACCTTCCAGCCTTCCAGCCTTTTTTCGTTACTGCGTCTTCAGCAGATTCTTGAAGTACGTCGCCGTCCAGTACGCCGACAGGAAATCGTGCCCCGCGTGAACCTGCGTGTCGTCGTCGACGCCGCACGCCTGGATCTGGAACGGGTTGCGCTGGAACATGAATCCGGCCTCGCACTGCAGATCGACCGTGAACGCCTCCTGCGCCTGGTAGTCCACGCCGCCCATGAGATCCGCGAGCCACGGGTATTGCACCTGCAGGTCGTGCAGGAACACCGAGACCGGATCGAGCGTCACGCCCGTCCGCTCGGGCAGGTAGTACTTCACGTTCGGCACGCCGGGGAAGGTCGTCAGATCCTCGACGAGCTGCGCCGCGTAGGGATCGGCCCCCGCGAACGCGCCCGGGTCGTAGTCGCCAAGCCCCATGAAGATCGCGTTGAACCACGGGTTGTGCGAAAGGCGCGTGAAGGTGTGCACCTGCGTCTCGAAGAGGTTGAGGAAAAACGCGTAGTCGTCCTGGCTGAAATACACCTTCCCCAGGCGCAGCAGGTTGAGGAAATTTTCGTGCGCGAGGTTGTTGCCGTAATACTGCGCGTAGCGGTTCAGGAACGCGATGGAGTTGAACTGCATGACGATGCGGTTTTCGTCGAGAAGCCATTCGGCGAGCGCCTCCCTGAAACGCGCCTCACCGGTGACGTGATAGCCGACGAGCAGCCACGACGCCTGCTGCGGCGGCAGGATGCGCGGCGCGGCATCGGTCTTTTCGCCGGCCTCGTCGATGATCCACCAACCCGTCGCGATCAATTCGTCCAGCACCTCGGCGACGTCCTCGCGGACGATCTGCCGCGTCGGTTCGTCGTCGATGAGGTCGTACGCGAGGCCCATGCCCAGGAACCAGCCGGTGTACTGATCGCGGCTCGTCTCGCCCCACCAGAAATCGCCGGCGAACTCGCCCGTATCGACCTTGTGGCAGCGGTCGTGATTCGCGCAGTCGACGTCGCCGGGATACGCAATGGACGCCTGCGGCGCGCGGTAACGCGCGATGAATCCCGGCTTGCCGGTCACGTGCAGATGGCCGGAAAGCGCGTTGACGCTCTCGATCGCGTTGGCCTTGGCCATCGCATCGCCGGTGACGTGATAGCGGAATGCCTGGCTCGCCAGATACGTGCCGGTCCAGATCGTGCTGTCGCCGTAGCCATCGTAGCTTTGCGGCGTCGCGTAGGTGTTGTCGGTGAACGTCACGTGCACGTGGCCGCCATAAAGCGGCGTGTGGTACGCTTCGTGCCAGAGGTCGAAGGCTTCCGCTTTCGCGCGCAAAGGCCCCGCCGCGCCGGACTCGTCGTACGTGTCCGGCTCGACGTTCGACTGCGGCCAGTCCGCGACGAAGTCGTCGGCGATCGCCGTGTCATCGTCGCCCGTGTCGTCGTCGGCCGTGTCGTCGTCGGCGTCATCGTCCATGTCGTCGTCGGCCGTATCGTCGTCGAGCGTCGTGTCATCGTCGGGCGCGGCATCATCGTCGTCGTCGTCGTCATCGTCGTCGCCGCACGAGCAGCCGACGGCGAAAAACCCCGCAAGGGCGACAAGAAAAATCGTGAAGATGGTGGCAAATTTCATTTCCCTATCCCCTGTCCGTGCCCATGCCCGATGGACAAAATGGACTTAATGGACTTGATGGACACCATGAAACGCTTCGTTCGCTGCGCGTCCTTTGTGCCCTTCGTGCCTTCGTGTTGAATTGCGATTCCGCGATTCCCCGCCGAAACCCTCCGTGTCCTCCGCGTCTTCTCCGTGCTCTCCGTGTACCGCCGAACCGCGATTCCGCGATTCCATTCCCAATTCCCAATTCGAATCACATCACATTGATCTCGAAAAAGTGCCCGAAATCGTCCTTGCCGATCGCGATGTCCTTGTCGAACTTGCCCTCTTCGCCCATGCGTTTGGCGAGCGCCTCCTTCGCGCGCTCGAACTCCTCGCCGGTCAGCGGCCGCGGCTCGAATTTCGTCACGCGGTTGTCGCTGTGGATCGGATACAGGCGCATGTCCGCGCGCACCCGATCGCCCGCCTCCGAAAAACGCATGACGGCCGCCATGCCGAAAGGCAGCGTCTTCATCTTGCGGTATCGGCCGGGAGAGTTGAAGACGAAGTTGCCGATGTTGTAGACGGCCCATTTCTCGCCGACGCGCGCGAATTCCTGCATCGTGTGCGCGCCGTGGCCGACGATGACGTTCGCGCCCGCATCAAGAATCTTCGGCGCGAGCTTTTCCTGCTTGCGCGTCATCCACGAGTAGTTTCCGCCCCAATGCGGGTACGCGACGATAAACGCGTCCGGATGCGCCTCGCGATACGCACGCAGCGCGGGCAGGAAGGCATCCTCCGTCAACGGCGCCGCGCCCGGCTTGTCGGGCTTCGCGAAAAAGTCGTACTGGCGATCGTACGTGCGCGAATATTCGAACGCGCCGAACACGGCAAGCGGCACATTCTTCGTGCCGGCCGACAGCGTCGTCTCATACGGACGCAGCGCCTCGTCGAGATTTTTCCCGGCGCCAAACCACGTCATGCCTTCTTTTTCGAGCACGTCAAACGTTTGCAACAGGCCGGGAACGCCGTAGTCGAGCGTGTGGTTGTTCGCAAGGCTCACGACCTTGATGTTGTGCTTCTTCAGGTACTTCGGCGCCTTGTCCGGCTCCGCGAAATGCACGTAGGTTTTGCTTTCCTTAAACGGCGATTCTTTCAGGTCCGTCACCGGCGTTTCGAGATTCGCGATGACCAGGTCCGCGGATTGCAGGAGCGGATCGAGCTGCACGAACGCGCCGTCGTAGCCTTTGCGCTTCAGCGTTCGCAGGATCATCTTGCCGTAACTGACGCCGAAATCCGTGTCACCGGCGAACAGCAACTTCGTGCCGGTTTTCCACTCGGCCTCCGGCGTCGCCTTGCGCCCGCCCCATTTGCCGCCGGTGATTTCCTTGCAGCCCGAAACGGCAAGCGTAAGCGATAAGGCAAATACGCAGAAAAGCGATATGCGGCCCATGCGTTGCTCCCTCCGAGCGCGAATGCTCGCGCAGGAGCGGCGTCATGTAAAGGCGGGGATCACGATGAACGGCCTTCAGCTTCGTTCAGGGTAAACTTCGGCGCGAAGCCGGCGCGAAGAGCGCGAAGAAAAACACAATATTTCTTTCGCGTTCTTTGCGTTTTCTTCGCGTCTTCGCGGTGAAAACTCAGGCCGTCGCGCCGCCGCAGGAGCTTCCCGCGCCGGCCGTGCATCCGAAGCAGTGCCGCCGCGTGACGATGCGGCGCCGGGCGAACGCGGCGGGATCGAAATCGCGTACGTGCATTGGGCCGCCCTCGCCCGCGCACGAAAGATCGAGCATCTGGTTGAAGTCGCAGTCGTACACGAACCCGTCCCACGAGATCGAAATCGTGTTGCGGCACATCACGCCGTCCACCGCGGCGGGATTGAACGCGTCGACGAGGCGCTGCATGTACGCGGCGAGGTTGCCCGACGCGTCGAGCCATTCGAGGTAGCGCGAGATCGGCATGTTGTTGAGCGCGATGAGGCGATCGAACGCGATGCCGTGATCGCGCGCGAGCGCCGCCTTCCACTCCGGCTCGGCGCTCGCCTGCGCGGGCGCGAGGAACGCGCCGACGGGATTGGTCATCAGCGTCAGCCGGCGGCGCGGATCGCCCTTTCCGTATCCCACCGCGTTCAAGCGGCGCAGTGCCTCGATCGACTTTTCGTACGTGCCGTCGCCGCGCTGGCGGTCGGTCGAAAGACGGCGGTAGTGCGGCAGCGAACACACCACCTCCACGCCGCGCTCGGCAAGCCACGCGGGCAGATCGTGAAAGCGCGGCAGCAAAAGCACGGTCAGGTTGCAGCGGTCGATGACGTGTTTCCCCCGCGCAACGCACGCCTCCACGAGATCGCGAAAGTGCGGGTGAAGTTCCGCCGCGCCGCCGGTGATGTCCACCGTATGCGCGTCCGTTTTGTCGAGCGCCCAAAGGCACGCGTCGATCGTCTCGCGCGTCATCATCGCGTCGGTGCGATCGGGGCCCGCGTCCACGTGGCAGTGCCGGCACGTCATGTTGCACAGCTTGCCGATATTGATCTGGAAGACCTCAAGCGCCGCCGGCAACAGCGCGCCGCATCCCGCGCCGGCGAGCGTGCGCTCGAACTCGATCCGCGCGCCGTTGGCGTCGATCAGTTCGACTTCCGCGAGGCGGCGAAGCTGCGCGCTCGTATCCGCCAGCGGCTCGCGCCGCGCGCGCAGGCTCCTTGTCGGCTTCGGCCCCGCGTCGTCGGACGAAAGCGGCAGGCCGTAATCGAGGGCTTCGGATATTGCGTCAATCGTCATGATCAGTCACCCGTTGCGATTCATTCCGCATTCCCAATTCCCAATTCGCCATTCCCAATTTCGACCCGCTCCCTTACGGTCGCGGTTCGTCGAAGCGTCGCCGTGCTGGCGCCGTGCGGGCGCGACGAATCGCGCCCCTACATCCCCGCCTTTTTCACGTGCCCCATCATCTGCAACCCATGCACGAGCGACGCGCCGCCGCGGATCGCGCACGCCACGTGCACCGCCTCGGTCATCTGCTCCTGATCCGCGCCCTTGGCGAGCGCGTCGTTCGAATACGCGTCGATGCAATACGGGCACTGCACCGCGTGCGCGACGGCCAGCGCAATGAGCGATTTTTCCCGCGCGGTCAGCGCGCCGTCGGCGAATACCGCGCCGTAATACGAGAAGAACTTGTCGGCGAGCTCCTTGCTCCCCTCGCCGATCTTCGTGAAATCGGCCAGGTGCTGGGGATCGAAATAGCCGGACATCAGGCGAAGCCTCCTGCGCGGGCGTGGTATGCCCAAGCCACGCACCTTCATAAAAATACGCGCGGCGGGCAAGAGCGTTACGGGCGGAACCGCGCGAAGAAATCAGAAATCCCTTCGCGGACTTTGCGTTTCCTTTGCGCCTTCGCGGTAAAGACGCGACGCACCGAACCGCCACGCGTCGAGCGCGGCCTTGCTGGCGTAAGGCGAGGTGCCCTCGCCCGCCGGGAAGTACACGGGCAGGCCGCGCGTCTTCGACCATCTCTGGCAGGTACGCACACTGCGTTCGAGGTAGTCCGCGATCTCCTGCCAGCATCCAAGCACATCGTCGTTGCGTACGGGCTTCATTTTCGTTCCCCCCAGGTTGCTCCCGGCTCCCCCGAACCGGTTTTTTCACCGCAAAGTCGCCAAGAAGGCCGCAAAGGCCGCGAAGCGCCGTCATCCTGAGGGCCGCTTCCAATGCCGTCATCCTGAGGGCCGCATCGGCCCGAAGGATCTGGCAACGCCCCTGCTGACGGCCACGCGGCTTCCGGCTCGTAGCCAGATCCTTCGCTTCGCTCAGGATGACGGCCTTGACGCGCCCCAACAAATCGCAATAAATTACGAGTCTGTCAAGTCCGTGTCGTAATAAGTCACGATACGGCATTCGGAGGCGCGGGATGCTCGTTTCGGGAATACGAACCGCGACCGTTAGGGAGCGGGTCATCGCGATGTCGGTGCCGCGAACCCCTGACGAAACGCTGACGCGAAAGGATCACCCATGCTCGCGAAACGACTGAAAACGGTGCGCGACGAGGCGTTCGGCGGCAGCAATCTCGCCATGGCGCGCGCGATCGGCGTGTCCGAGGGGGCGGTGCGCGGCTGGCTGCGCGGCGATCACGAGCCCGGCGCGCCGGCGGTGGAGGCGATCCGCCGCGCAGCGGGATACCGCGCGGACTGGCTGCTTTCCGGCGTCGGCCCCAGGCACGAGCGCGCGGCGGAGGGCGCGGGCGAGATGCGCATCGTCGCGCCGAAGGACGCGTGGTTTCGCGGCGTGCGCGAGCGCATCGACGCGTATTACCCCGTTCCGCTCGTCACGGGCGAGGTGGCGGCCGGCGCGCCGCGCGCGATCTCCGAAAGCGAGGTCGACGACTGGGTGCCGACGATCTACCACCGCGAGTGGTGCCCGCACCCGGAGCGGACGGTGTGCGTTCGGGTGGCGGGCGACTCGATGATCCCGACGATCCCCGACGGCGGCCTGGTGGCGATCGACCTGGCGCAAACGGATCCGAAAAGGCTGGCGCGAATGATCGTCGCCCTGCGCCGCGACGACGGCGTTACGATCAAGCGCCTTTTCGCCACGGACTCCGGCCAATGGGTCGCCCGCCCGGACAACGGCGACTCGAACGAACTGTACGTCTTTGCGCCCGACGAGATCGCCGACGCGATCGTGGGCAAGGTCGTCTGGTGGTGGGGGCGGCAGTGAGTGGCGATGTCAGTGCCGCAAACGCAGTCGACCCGCGGCAGCGGGGCGACGAAGTGCGTGGTCGACCCCGCCCCGGCAATCAGCCCTGCGATGTCAGGGCCGCAAACGCCGTCGACCCGCGGCGGCGGGGCGACAGAGTGCGCGGTCGGCTCCACCCCGGCAATCAGCCCTGCGATGCAGGTGCGTCTTGCGATGTCGGAGGCGCGCGCGCGCGGCACGCCGTAGCCTCGGCGAAGGCGGGTCAGCAAGCGCTCACCCCGTTCGACGACACGACGGCCCGTTGGGAAAATCCCGCGATGTCGAAGCGCGCCCCACTCGGAGCGGGGCGGTCCCAAGGCCGAGCTGGAGCTCGGCGTTCCCAGGCTACTCCGTGCCCTGCGATGTCAGTGCCGCAAACGCAGTCGCCCCGCGGCAGCGGGGCGACGAAGTGCGCGGTCAGCCCCGCCCCGGCACGAACGGCCATCGCGCGCGAGCGCATTTCGTGATGTCGAAGGCGCGCGCGCCCGGCACGCCGTAGCCTCGGCGAAGGCGGGTCAGCAAGCGCTCACCACACGCGAAAACGCGATCCCGTCGACGAATGGGAGTGCGAACGTGCCAGACGCATTGAAGCCATTCAGGGCGATGAAAACAGCTTCGTGAAAACTGCTTGCGATGAAGCTGGACTTTGAACTGTTCAGACGTTAACACCGCCACGGCGATGACTACGCTATTCGGAAAATCCCCACAATTTAAAAGCACCACCAGTATCAGAAATGATTTTCCAATCTTTTCCATTGTAATAGCCAATGCGCCCGACATCTAAACTAAACGTCGACGTAGACACAAATACATTGTCGACGCCGAGAACCCATAACCCCGTTAAATATTCGTTGTCAAACAAGCCAGATAGGCTGATTTCCGTCCAGTCCACGCCATTATATTTAAGCAATAGCCCCTGCAAATTATATTTGTTGTAACCAACAGCATAAAGGTCGTTCGCGTCTGCGCCGTGAATTCCCATTACACGAAAATCGCTATCGTTTATTATTGGGTCGTGATTCCATTTTGTTCCATTATATTTATAAATTATATTTCCGCCGACCGCATACACTTCCGACTCAGAAAAACCCCATATGCTAGTGATTTCATCGCTGGGACGCGGGATAATTCTACGCTCAGTCCATTGGTCATTTTCGTATTTAACGAATAAGATGGCGTTCAGGTATGTCCCTGCAGCGAACAGCGTTCCGCCATTTGATATCCATACCGCATTCAAGCTAGAAAATATTGGTCCACGTCGGATCTCGCCCCAATCAATGCCATTGTAATGATATACAGAATAGCCTTGGATAGCCGTATTGTCTCCAACAATATATATGTTATCCCTTGCGTTCCCGTGAATTGCATTGAAACTCTCTCGTTGAAATAAGCCAAGAATAACGTCCGTGGACCACTCAATGCCATCATAATATGCAATCATGCGCTCCCATTTTCTATTCCCACTATAGTAAACTACACCACTGGCGATTAAGTTTTTTTCCGAAATTCCCCAAATGCCTGTAAGAAATACATTTTGCCACGTAATCTCACCTTGCCATTTTTCAAATGTAGAGGGAACAATTCTCTCCGTCGACGCCATTCCGGAACCGTCATCGATGCCAAAAAGCTCGACCCGCTGTCCTAATTTGAACGTATGTTCAACCTGTCGATATTCGGAAATCGTTACCGGACGTATACCCGTTGTCTCGCGAAAATAGCCGTCGTCCGCCGCGTTATCGTCATCGCCGCCGCCCACGCACGACGCCACGAACGCCAGCGCGACGAGGCAGCAAGCCCATGCGGCGATTTTCATGACGACCCTCCCCGATTGGATGGCGCATTTTACCACGACGAGCGCGAAGGAAGTAGAACGAAATGCGTATAAGCAGGTGAGGAGCCGCCTTCGCCAAGGCTACGGCGCGCCGCGCGACCTGCGGTCCCGGGGAGTGGCCGTTTCGGTGCGGCCGGCGCCGGTGGTTTTTGGAAGCGCGTCGGGTCGGCGCGATGTTTTTCGAAGCGTACCCCGCTGCGAGCGGGGCGCTCCCAGCGGAAAACGCGGATAAGCAGGCGGGACGCCTGCGCTCCCAGGGAGGCGGAGCCCTCTTACCTATTTCCTCTTTCCTATTTCCTACTTCACTCCGTGCGCAGCGCGTCGGGCAGTTCGTTCACGTCGCCCGCGGCGCGGGGGAAGTGTTTGCCGAGGTGGTCGCCGACCTTGTGGATCGCGTGGACGACGCCGTCGGTCACGGAGCCGGACTTGACGTGCTCGATCGCGTCGACGACGACCTCGTTCCACAGGCCCGGCTCCACGGTCGCGTTGATGCCCTTGTCCGCGAGCACGACGATGCGGCGTTCGAGCAGCGTCACGAGGATCAGCACGCCCGTGCGGTCTTTCGTTTCCGACACGCCGTTTTCGGCGAACGCCTCGAACGCGCGCTGCCGGACCTCGACTTCCATCACGCGCTCGCCGACGAAAAAGCGCTTCACCACGGGCACGCGCCGCGTGACGAAATAGCCGGCGAGAAATCCGGCGACCTGCGCGAGCGCCAGGCCGACGTAACTCGCCTCCGGCGCAATCCACATGAACGCGACAAACGCGATGATCGCACCGACGATGCCGCCGGAAAGATCCGCGTGCCCGTACGCGTCGCACGACGCGACGCACACCGGCACGATCTCGCCGGATGTTTTCGTCTCCGCGTCGGCGACGGCCTGCTCGATGCGCGCGCGGTCTTCGTCGGTGAATTGGTGTTTCATGAGAGGTTCGGGGCGGCGCTTCGCGCCGCGTTTGGGGTCATCCCGCAAGGCGTGGGATGACGTTTGGGGCGCGCTCGCGGCACGCGTTCCGGGCGCCACACTTTTGGCCGAGCTTGCGAGGGCAAAGGGGTGCCGTTCGCGGCACATCTTTTCCGGCCTTCGGCCGGTAAAAATGTGGCACCCTTGCGATTCAACTCAATCCTCAATCCTCGATTCTCATTCCTCATCATCACCACCGCCCGCTTGCGCCGCCGCCGCCGAAACCTCCGCCGCCGCCCGAGAATCCGCCGCCTCCGCCGAAGCCGCCGCGCCGGCCGCCGCCCATCATCGCGCCCGTGAACAGGATCATGCGCCCGGTGCGCGAGGACATCAGGACGATGAACACGATGATCGAAAAAATGATCGAGACGACGGACTGTCCGCCCCGCGTGCGATCGTCCTTCATGCGGACGCCTTCGGCTTTGAACTCGCCCTCGGTCGCCTTCATCATGCCGTCCACGCCGCCCGCGATGCCCGCGAAAAACGAGCCGGACTTGAACGCGGGCACGACGACGTTGCGGATGATGCGCGAGGATTCCAGATCCGTCAGCGCGCCCTCCAGGCCGTAGCCGACCTCGATGCGCACGAGTCGGTCGTTCGGCGCGACGATGAGGATCGCGCCGTTGTCCTTGCCCTTCTGGCCGATCCTCCACGCCTCCGCGACGCGGATGCCGAACTCCTCGATCGCCTCGCCCTCGAGCGACGGCGTCGTCAGCACGACGATCTGCGTCGATGTCTTTTCCTCGAAGGCCGCGAGCGCCGCTTCGAGCTGCTGCTCCTGCGTCGCGTCGAGGATGTTCGCGTAGTCGTTGACGCGCGCGGTCAGCGCGGGGACCTTCGCCTGCGCAAACGCGATCGACGCGGAGGCGAGGAAGAAGAACAGAAGGGCGGGGAGGCGACGCATGGAACGATTTAACCGCCAAGGCGCGAAGCGCGCAAAGAAACTCCACTTCGCGTCCTTTGCGTTTCCTTCGCGCCTTCGCGGTAAAAAATCACTTCCCGAACTCGACCTTCGGCGGACTCGCCGCGGCCTCGTCGGTGACGGTGAAGTTTTCCTTGGGCTCCATGTGCAGGATGAAGCGCGCGGTGAGGTTCGTCGGGAAATAGCGCACCTTCTTGTTGAAGGCGTTCACCTGCTCGATGTAGCGCTTGCGCGCGACGGTGATGCGGTTTTCCGTGCCTTCGAGCTGCGCCTGCAAGTCGCGAAAATTCTCGTTCGCCTTCAGATCGGGATAGCGCTCGGCGACGACCATGAGGCGCGAAAGCGCGCTCGACAGCTCGCCTTGCGCCGCCTGAAACGCCTGGAACTTCGCCGGGTCGGAAAGATCGCCCGGCGTGATGTTCGTCTGCCCCACCTTGGCGCGCGCCTCGGTGACGGCCTTGAACGTGTCGGCCTCGTGCGCCGCGTAGCCCTTCACCGTCTCGACGAGATTCGGGATGAGATCGAAGCGGCGTTGATACTGGTTTTGCACCTCGCTCCACGCGGCCTTCACGTCCTCGTCCAGGCCCTGCAGCGAGTTGTATCCGCAGCCGGAGAACGCGAGCGCGAAGACAAGCGCGGCGGCGGCAAGCGTAAGGCGCGACATGGAATGACCCCCTGTGATGGCCCGTGTCATACGCGAGCCGTTACAAATCGCTTTTTACCGCAAAGGCGCGAAGAACGCGAAGGGAATCGAAAAGCGCAAAGGGAAAGGGCGAAGGCCTGACCCTTTCTTCGCGTGCTTTGCGTCTTTGCGGTGAAGATTTTAGCTTCCGCAGCAACCACCGTCGTCATCGTCGTCATCGCCGTCAGCCGCGTCGTCGTCATTGGATGCGTCGTCGTCAGCCGCGTCGTCGTCGCCTGCCGCGTCATCGTCGCCGGAGTCGTCATCGTCGCCCGCGTCGTCATCGTCCGCGGGCGCCGGTTCCTCGACCCAGATCGCGTTCGTGAGCGCCTGCATGATGAGGCCGTCGTAGAGTTCCAGGCGATAGCGCGCGGACTCGGCCGGCGAATGTGTCGCGGTGTAGGTGAAATCGTCGCCCGTCACGGGGATATCCTCCCGACCCGCCCACGGCTTGCCGTCGCGGATGAAACGTAGCGACATGCCGTCGCCGCCGACGACGCGCGCGGTGAGTTCGACATCCTCGCCGCCTTCGATCGTGTCGCCCATAATCGCGTGGCCGGCGTCGCCGTTCGCGTCAAGAAGCAGATCCGGCCCGTTGGGGCCGCCGGTGACGATGTAGTTGTGGCCCGCGGCGAGGCCCGCGAGGATCGCCTCGTTGGACAACTCCTCGGCGTACACGACGGTTGTCGGCACGCCGATCGGGCCGTAGATGATGCTGCCGCTGCCGGCGCCCCGCTCGTGGTCGTCGCTGCCGCCGCGCATCATCACGCGGTAGCCCTGCTTTTGCAGTTCGTCGGTCCACGCGACGGCCAGGTGGTTCACGGGGTTCGGGATGAATCCGTAGATCGACTGCGAGCCGTTGATCGCCTCGATCATCGTGACGTTCGACCACTCGAGTTCCGGCACGCTCCACCCCAGGCCGTACATGTAGCCGTCCATCGGGATGCCCGGCACGGCTTCCATCGGAATGCCGGGCACGGCGGGATGATTCGGCGAGATCAGCCCGCCGTTTGCGCGCGCGGCGGCCATCGTCGCGTTGATGTCGAAGTTCGGCTGCGTCGCCTGATACGGCACGTAATCGAATTGGCCGAAAACGTTGTAGTGCCCGCGGTAGGTCGTCACCTCGACGGCGGGCATGATGAGCATCTCGTCGTAGATCTCCTGCATCTCCGGGATGTAGAGCATGTGGCTGATGGCGTTGTGATCGGACAGCGCGATGAAATCCATCCCCTGCGAAAGCGCGAAGTCGTAAACCTCTTCCATCGTGCCGCTGCCGTCGGAGTGCGTGGAGTGGCAGTGCAGGTCGCCGCGATACCAGCCCGCCTCGTCATTGACGACGACCGGCACGTACGGATCGGGCACGAATGTCGGGCCGACGTCCTCGTCCGAGAGCGTCACCTCGACGGCGTAGTGCAGCGTCTCGCCCGGCGGCACCATCGTGATGCCGACCTCGACCTGCCAGGTACCCTCGGGCATCGGGCCGGGGATGTACGAATCGGAGGTGTGATCGCGCGACTCGGCGATCGTGAACGTCTTCTTGTTGCTGCCGCTCCAGCCGCGAAAGCCGTTCGCGTCGAACATGCCGATATCCAGGCGCTCGTCGAGAAGCCCGGCCGTGTAGTCGCCGGCCGCCGCCTCATACGGGCAATGCGCGCCGCCGAATTCGTCGAGCGGCAGGTCGTGGATATCAGCGAGTCGCGCGGGATCGCCAAGCGCGATTCCGCGCGACGCTGGGACCGCGGGCGGCCCGCCCGCTTCGAATCCGGGTGCCACACTTTTGGCCGAGTCCGCGAGGCCAAAGGTGTGCCGCCGATCAACGCACCCGCCCGTCTTCGCGATGGGCGATGTGACGAGCGCGTAGGAATACGTCACGGTGATCTTCGTTGTGCCGCTCGGCACCGCGAAGTCGTGGTAGACGTAATTTCCGAGGTCGCCGAAATTGACGTCGTTTTCGAAAACGAAATCCTGCGCGGCGGCGGGCGCGGCGAAAAGCGCGCACGCGATGGCGGCGATGACGATGAGTTTGCGCATCACGCGTGTCTCCCGCGGAAGTTGCGGACGCCGGAATTTACCACAGAGAGCACGGAGGACACAGAGGAAGCCGGGAGCGCAGGCGTCCCGCCTGCTTCGACGGAAGCCGCGATGGCCTTCCGGTCTTTCAGACTTCCGGACTTCCAGCCCTCCCAACGATTTGACGCCGCCACGCCTTCGGGCTAGAGAACGAATCTCGCCCTGGGGCTGTAGCTCAGCTGGATAGAGCAGCAGGCTTCGAACCTGAAGGTCGGGGGTTCGAATCCCTCCAGCCCCGTTTCGCGCCCGTCACCTCAGCACGAAAACAACCCGCCGCCGTCATCATCATCGTCGTCGTCGTCCGCCTTCGCGTCATCGTTATCATCGTCGCCCGGTTGCGGATCGCCGTCATCGTCGCTGTCGTCCGCATCGCCGTCGTCGTCGCCCGGTTCAATGTCGCCGTCGTCATCGTCCGGCGTCGCGTCGTCATCGTCTTCGCCGCCTACGGCGAACGTACCGCCCGGCACGGCGTCGCCCTCATTCATGACGTACGCGGTATCCGCGACGAACAAACCCGAGTCGGCGACGAGGCGGTAGTCGAACCCGTCGGTCGCGTTGGCGTCACTCGTTCCCCGGAACGAAAAGTCCAGCGATTCCCCCTCGCGAATATCGCCGATGGACTGCTGCGTCACGTCCTGGACAAAATCCCAGCGGATGCCATAGGGCTCGTCGCCGCCGATGTACGAGCGCTCCCATTCGCCGATCCCGTGCAGGCCATCCGGTTCCGAAACGTAAATGGGATGAATGTGATACTCCGGTGTCGGCATGTAAATCTCGACCTGGTGGATCCAGTGCGTCGCGGCGGTTTTCGACGTGTTGGCGACTACGAAATCGAATTCGTATTTCGTGGACGGTTCCAGTTTCCCCGCCGGCTTGGCATGGATCGAGGCCTCGGCCTGGAAATCCGTGTCGTCGTCATCGTCATCGTCGTCGTCGCCCGAATCGCCGGGCCAATCGCGGACGCACTCGTAGTACCCGCACGGATACGAGCGGATGACCTTGAAGTAGCCCATGTTGAGGCAGAAAAGTTCCTCCATCAGTTCCCAGATGCCCCAGCCGCCCCACCATCCCCCGCGCGCGTCGCAGAAATCCTTGAGGGCTTCCCGAAAGGCCGTCGCCGCCAGGTCCGCGGTCATGACGCAGCGCGGATTGTCGTATTGCCAGGGCGGAACGATCTCCGGATCGGGCGATCCGCCGACGGAGTCCAGGCAGTCGTTCCACCACTGATCGAAATCCGTCTTGAAAATCAACGGAACGCACCCGTCGGGGTTGTCCGGATAAAGTGAGCAGTTGGAAACGAAATAGGTCAGCGCCGCGTTGTAGCAGTTGTTGAAGCCCTGCCCGAATCCTTCGACGCGGTTGCGAAACGCGATGCAGGCCTCGGCGTCCACCCCCTCCATTTCGGGAAACGAATATCGAATCTCGCCGTCCTCGTCCCACCACACATCACCGGCGGGACTCCAGGAATCGCCCGACGCACCGAGAACCGTCAGCGTCGTCGCGCCAAGCAGAAACCCCAAAGCCAGAACGCCAAGCATGCGGTTCATCGCGGCACCCTCCCAATGAAATTTTCGATCGCGTCATCTCAACACGAAAACAACCCCCCGCCGTCATCGTCGTCGTCGTCCGCCTGCGCTTCGTCGTTGTCATCCACGTTCGCATCGTCGTCGTCATCGTCGTCCGCGTCCGAATCGACATCAAAGGCGTCGTCGTCGAAGGCGTCATCATCGATGGCGTCGTCGTCCGCGGCGGTGTCATCGTCATCGCCGGTCGCGTTCAACGACGCCTCGGCGACGGACGGAATGCCATGAATCGGTACGGCTCGGAATCGCCCGGTAACGGCCTCGCCCGAGTCGGCCTCAATGGTCCAATGGAACCCGTCGGTCGCGTCGGAATCGGATCGAGCCCGGAACGCGAACGCCAGAGCTTCCCCTTCGCGGATGTCCCCGAGCGGCGCGTTCGCAAAGTCGGAATCGAACTCGAAGCGGACCGATGGCGGAATGCCGTCGACAGCCGACCCATTCCAATTGCCAAAACCGTGCACGGAACCCGGCGCTCGTAAACTCGACGGATCGACGTCCCAGTCCGCGGACGGCATGAGAACCTTGATGCGGTGGATCCAGTGAAACGAGAGCGGCGGCGAGTCGTTTGTCACCACCAGCTCGAATTCATAGACCGTCGAGGGCAACAGCTCCTCAGGGCGCGAAGGCAGTTCCAGCCGCGGCGCAAACGAGCGGTCTTCCGCCGCGTCGTCGTCCGCCGCGTCATCGTCCAGGGCGTCATCGTCGGTCGTGTCGTCATCCGCCGTATCGTCGTCGTCGCCGGAAAAATCGGGCCATTCGCCGGTGCATGTGTGGTACGGACACGAATAGCCGACGCCGAGCTGAAAATAAGCGGGGATCGCGCAGTAAAACATGGCTTCAAAGTCAAATTTCGATGAGTACCCGAAGCACTTTGATTCGATCGCCTGATAAAAATCGATCGTAGTCCATGATGTAACGGACGCGCAGTGGGGATCGCGGTATTCCCACGCGGCGACAAACGCCGGGGGACGGGTAAGGCCCGTGCGTGCCAGACAGTCGTCGAGCACGACATCCCAAATGATCTGCGGGCACCATGGGAACGGAGGGCCGAAAATGATGCATTCGCTAAAGTAAATTATTTGCGAGGACATGACGCAGCTCGAGAATTCGGACGCGTCGTCGTAATCGAAAATGTCGTCCATGTATTCCGTGCATGCGTCGGCATCGATGTTCGGCATCTCGGGAGGATTTTGATACGCAGCAGCTGCGCCGGGGATCGCGATGAATGCGGCACCGACCCACAATATCGTAGCAACGACCTTCAGAACGCTCTTCAGCACGAGAACACCCCCCCACCGCTGTCGTTGTCATCGTCGTCATCGTCGTCATCCGCCTTCGCGTCGTCGTCGTCGTCGTCGTCGTCCGCGTCCGAATCGACATCGAATGCGTCGTCGTCGAAGGCGTCGTCGTCGCCCGGCCCCGCTCCGGTGGCGGCGGCCTCGTCGCTGACGCCGTCGCTTTCCGCGGACGCGGGGTCGCCGGCGTGCGTGACGAACGCGGTGTCCGCGACGAACTGGCCGGAGTCGGCCGCGATGCGATAATCGAACCCGTCCGTCCCTTGCGGATCGGTGCGCGCGCGGAACGAGAAGTCGAGCGATTCGCCCTCACGGATATCGCCGACATCCGAGAGCGTCGGGCCGTCAAGGAAGTCCCAGCGGATGTGCGGCTCATTCGCCTTGGCGATTGCGGCCTGCCACATGCCGCCGCCGTGCAGCGAATCCGGCGACGCAACATTCGCCGGGTCGATCGCGTAGTCTTCCGTCGGCATGAAGATCTCGACCTGGTTGATCCAGTGCGAAGCGTGCGTTGTCGAGGTATTGGCAACGGTGAAGTCGAAATCGTACGTCGTCATCGGCGTCAGAATCGTGGAGGGAAACGTGATTTCCAGCGACGCGGCGAATTCGCCCACGTCGGTATCGTCATCGCTTGCGTCATCGTCGCTCGTATCGTCGTCGCCGGATAGGTCCGGCCAATCGCCCGTGCAAGTGTGGTAGGGGCAGGCGTAACCGACAAACGTTTCGAAAAACCCGTCAAGCGCACAGAATATCTGGTCGCCTCCCGGCATGTAGGTTCCGGCGAGTCCGAAGCATGTCACGAGAACCGAATTCCAGTACTCCTCCGCCGTCAACGCAGCGACCGATTCGCAGTGCGCGTCCGTGTATTCCCATGAAGCGACGAATTCGGGCGGACGCGTCAGCCCGCCGATCGCAAGGCACGCCGCGAAAGCGACATCCCACACGATCGGCGCGCAGTCCTGCGGCGACCAAGGGCCGTTCACGACGCACAAGTCCCAATACTGCGATTGCGTGAGGAGGATGCACGCCATCAGTCCATTCGCCGAATCAAAGTCGTAGATGGACTGCATGTATTGCTCGCATGCAACGACGTCAATATTCGGTTTTTGGGGCGGTTCGATTGCTTTCGGCGTAGCGCCGGTAAAGACGATCGCCGCCGCGCCAAGCAGAAGCGCGAGCGATAACGCACCGAGAATTCGGTTCAGCAAGAGAATAACCCCCCTCCGCCGTCATCGTCGTCATCGTCGTCATCCGCCTTCGCGTCGTCGTCGTCGTCTGCGTCCGAATCGACATCGAATGCGTCGTCGTCGAAGGCGTCGTCGTCGCCCGGCCCCGCTCCGGTGGCGGCGGCCTCGTCGCTGACGCCGTCGCTTTCCGCGGATGCGGGGTCGCCGGCGTGCGTGACGAAGGCGGTGTCCGCGACGAACTGGCCGGAGTCGGCCGCGATGCGATAATCGAACCCGTCCGTCCCTTGCGGATCGGTGCGCGCGCGGAACGAAAAATCGAGAGATTCAGTCTCGCGGATATCGCCGACGGGGGAGAGCGTCGGGCCGTCAAGGAAGTCCCATCGGATGTGCGGCTCGTTGGCCTTGGCGATCGCGGCCTGCCACATGCCTCCGCCGTGCAGGGAGTCCGGCGACGATACATTCGCCGGGTCGATCGCATAGTCTTCCGTCGGCATGAAAATCTCGACCTGGTTGATCCAGTGCGAAGCGTGCGTTGTCGAGGTATTGGCGACGGTGAAGTCGAAGTCGTACGTCGTCATCGGCGAGAGTTTCTGCGTCGGCGACGTGAAGCCTAGCGATGCGCCGAATTCGCCGTCGTCATCGCCGGTGTCGTCATCGGCCGTGTCGTCATCGTCGCCGGGATTGCCCGGCCAGTTGCCGGTACACGAGTAGTAGGCGCAAAGAAACCTGTCGTTCGCGATCCCGACGCTCGCGCCCCAGCAAATCCACTTCCATAACCATTCAGGCGGTAGGCCGATGCAACACTCGCGAAAGTCGCAACCCGCGTCCGCGAACACATCCCACGCCTCCGTTTTAGCCCATTCGTCGGCCGCCTGGAGGCAGTGAGGATCGCTCAACTTCCAGGGAGGGCGGTACTCGGCGTGATCGCTCGCTCCATATTGCGCTAAACAGTCTTCATACCATTGATCAAAGGCAGCGGTATGACTTTCCGGGGGACAGAATTCGTACGGCTCTCCACTCGAAATGGAACATGTCGACACCCAAGCGAAGCTCGCCAACAAAAAACAGTAGGAGAAGCCATCGCCGAAGCCGAACACCTGATTCCGGAATTCTCCGCACGACGCGTCGTCGATGACGATCGTTGATGACGACCCGCCGGCGGATGCCGAAGCAGGGAACGTGACAACGGCTGAGACGGGCGTTGCCGACGCACCAAGGACAAGTATCGCCGCCGCGCCAAGAAGAAACGCCGACGCCAGGCCGCCGATGATACGATTCATGACGCACCCCCCAAAATCAAAAGACAAAAGCCCGCGACCGGTTCGAGAACTTCAAACGGCCCACGCGGATAAAGGCGCCCGCGCGAATGCGGAAATACAATGCGTGAAACATATCACATCCGCGCGCGGAGGGGTGAACTTTTTTGCGGGGCGGCGATTTTTTGGATCGGATAACGATCGGCAGTCGATCCGCACCCTCACGGTCGCGGTTTGTAGCGGGAGCGCCAGGTTGACGGACGCACGCGCCGTTGCCTACGCACGGATCGTTGCGACGGACATTCCCCATTCCCGATTCGCAAATCCCAATTCGCCATTTGCGATGACCTTCCCAACTTCGCAACTTCCCAACTTCCCGACTTTTCCGCGATCCCCCCGTGTTGCCACACGGCATTCGACGCGCTAGAAAGTGGGCTGGCGCGCTTGGCGTGCAAGACGAAACGAACGCGTTCCCCGCGAACGCGATGGAGGAATCGACCGCTCATGACGTACGTGGTCACCGAACCCTGCGACGGCTGCAAATACACCGACTGCGTGGACGTTTGCCCCGTGGAGGCCTTCCACGAGGGCGAGACCATGCTCTACATCAATCCCGAAACGTGCATCGACTGCGGCGCCTGCGAGGAGGAGTGCCCGGTGGAGGCGATCTTTGAACAGGACCGCCTGCCCGACAACTTCCAGCACTGGCTAGCCATCAACGACGAGAAGTGCCGCGACTTGCCGATCATCGCCCACAAGAAAGACCCGCTCCCCACAGCCAAACCCCGCGAGGAGGTCTGGGCCGCGCGCGGCAAGAAGGTGTAGCGCGCACGCAAGAGAAAATAGAAAAAAGGAAATAGAAAAGAGATTTTCGGCGCGGTCGCGTGTTGGTTTTCCCGCGGAACCGCGCCGATTGACGTTCTGACTCGGCCCGCGCTTTCGCCAAGAAAACCTGCGTTCCACGACTCAATCCTCAATCCTCGATCCTCGATCCTCCCCCTTCCTGTCCCCTTCGCGTTCTTTGCGTTAGACTTTGCGCCTTCGCGGTAAAATCCCGGGGAGGCCACCATGGAAAACCACCACGACGTCATCGTGATCGGAAGCGGCATCGGCGGGCTCGCCGCGGCGCTGACTGTCGCGCGCGCGGGCAAAAACACGCTCGTTCTCGAGGCGGGCAAGGCGTTCGGCGGATACACCAATCCGTTCAAGCGCGGCGCGTACACCTTCGATCCGGGCCTGCACTACATCGGCGAATGCCACGAGGGCGCGTCGTTTTCCCGCATGCTCGCGAAGCTCGGCCTCGCGGACAAGGTGCGTTTCCGGGAGCTGTCGCCGGACGGTTTCGATCGCCTGGTCTTCCCCGGATACGAGGTCACGATGGGCAAGGGGCATGACGCCTATCGCGACAAGCTCGCGCGCGATTTTCCGCACGAGATCGCCGGGCTCGATCGATTCTTCGAGATCCTGAAGCAGTTCCGCTCCGTCGCCCGCCTGCAAGCCCGCGTCAACGCGCGGGACGTCATCAAGGCGCTGCCACTCGTGCCGCTTGTCGTCAAATACGGACGCGCGACGTACGGACAACTGCTCGACGATCTGTTCGGCGACCGCCTGCTGAAAGCCGTGCTCGCGGCGCAGGGCGGCGATTACGGCCTGCCTCCCTCGCGCGCCTCGGCGCTCATCGGCCTGGGACTGATCGATCACTACCTCGGCGGCGCATATTACCCCGTGGGCGGATCGCGCGCGCTGCGCGATGCGTTTGTCGACGGATTGCACGCGGCCGGCGCGACGCTTCGCAAGAACCGGCCCGTCAAACGCATCGTCATCGAAAACGGCCGCGCCATCGGCGTGGCGTGCGAAAACGGCGAGGAGTATTTCGCGCCGCGAATCATCTCGAACGTGGACGCCATGAAGACCTACGGCGACATGGTCGGCACGAACAACCTGCCGCCGCGCATGAGGCGCAAGGTGAAGCGGACGCGGCCATCGCTCGCGTCAATCTGCCTGTTCATCGGCACGGACATCGACCTGACCAAAACGCCGATGACCGACGCGAACGTCTGGCACTACTCGACGACGGACCTGGACGGCCTCTACGCGCCGCTGTGGCAGGGCCGGATGCCGGACGACGACGTCTTCTTCCTGTCCGCGCCGTCGCTCAAGGACCCCGAGACGCACGTGCGCGACGGCGTGACGCAACACACGGTGGAGCTTGTGACGTTCGCGCCGTTTGAGCCGTTTTCGAAATGGGCGGGGGAAAAAAGCATGCGCCGAGGCAAGGAGTACGACGATCTCAAAAACCGGATCGCCGATCGCTTCATCGCGGCGGCGGAGCGCTACATCCCGAAGCTCGGCAAGCACATCAAGCTGATGGAGGTCGGCACGCCGGTCACGAACATCACCTACGCGGGCGCCCCCTTCGGCGCGATCTACGGGCCGGAGATGACGCCCGAGCAGATGGGGCCATGGCGCTTTTCGCCCAAATCGCCGATCCCGGGTCTGTATCTTTGCGGGTCGAGCGTGATGAGCGCGGGCATCGTGCCGTGCGGCATGTCGGGCTATGTCGCCGGCAAGATTGCCCTGCGCGCCGGCGGCCTCGAAAAGCGCGGCGTCGCGCGCGAGCCGGTGGTGGCTGAAACCTGACGCGACGGGAAATCGGGAAGTCCGGAAGACCGAAAGTTCGTCGCCATGGCGAACGCGCTCGTGCGCCGTCCATGATGTCCATTCCGTCCATCAAGTCCATTTTGTCCATCGACCATCCGGACGGGCGCAGACGCTTTTAGCGCTCGGGAATCTCGACAATGGCCGAACGCTTTTCACGCGGGCGGAACAGGAGAACGGCGATCGCAAACGTGGGAACGATGGCGCCGACGTGCGTCGTGAGCAGGTGTAGCAGGCGGTTGTCCTTGCAAATCAGCGCCAGCAAGATCATACCGGCCGCGGCGGCAAGGACGCCGAGCAACCAGAACGCCCCCAGGCTTTTTCGCACGAGGCGCCGCGCGGGAAACATCAAGGCGAAAAGGGCGGCGCCGACCGCCGTCCCGATGCCGAGGCAGATCGTGTGCAGTCCCACGCCCGGATACCAGGGTTCGCCGACAGCAAGCGCGACGGCGACTAGCATTCCGCCAAGCACGAACGCCGCGGCGACGAGCCTTGTGCGCGTAACCAGCGGCTGACCGAACGCGAGCGCCGCCGCGGCG
>JAIOHV010000049.1 GCA_019912885.1 bacterium | reverse complement strand
CATCAGCGACGGCAAGGCCGACGCCGGCCGCGTGCGCCTTGGTGAGATGGGCGCGCCTCCGGCCGAGATGCCGTTCATGATCGCCGAGGGGTATGACGGCGCGGTCCCCGATCCTCGGGGCGGATACGCCATCGCCTCCCGGCTTGTGTGGGCGAGCCGGGCAAGCGACGATATCGACGGCATCGTCGATCCGTTGCGCCCGTCGGCCAACGTCGCCCGGCGGATTCGAGCGCGCGTGACGACGGGCGACGAATCGACGAGCGAGCTTGTCCATCGATATCTTCAGGGAGCGGGAAACTGACATGAAGGGTCGCCATCGATTCCCGGCCGCGCTCGTACTGACGCTTCTTGTCATCGCGGCCGGATGCGGAAAAAAGCCGCAGGGACCGAGTGTCGTGTTTGTCTCCATCGACACGCTGCGCGCGGATTTTCTCGGGAGCTACGGGCACGAGCCGAAAGTTTCTCCGAATCTCGATGCCCTGGCGGCTCGCGGCGCTCGCTTCGAAACGTGCCGCGCGGCCGCGCCGTGGACCCTGCCGAGTCACGCGTCGATGTTCACAGGCCTTTATCCGACCGATCACCGCGCGATCGACGACAAGGTGAAGATTCGCGCCGACGCGACGATGCTGACCGAACGCTTTCACGCCGCGGGCTACAAGACGGGCGCGTTCGTGACGCATTACTACGTCGGCGAGCCGTACGGGTTCGATCGCGGATTCGACGACTTCGAGCATCGCGAGGAGGCTCCCGCCGATCTGATGGTCGACCTGGCGATCAAGTGGTTGAAGAAAAACAGCGGCGATCCCTTTTTTCTTTTCCTGCATCTTTTCGATCCACACACGCCTTACACACCGCCGCCGACATTGCGCGTGCGCCATCTTCCCGCCGACCTGGATTTCGTTCGCGGCGACACGGCGGATGTTTTGTACGTCGTGCATCACGAGGGAGAGCCGAAGGCCGAGCAGGTGCGCCGCGGGCTTATCCACCTCTACGAGGGCGAGATCGAGTTCACCGACAAGCAACTCGGGCGGCTCTTCGAGATGATCGACAAGCTCGGCGTCGAAAATCCGCTCATCGTCGTCACGAGCGATCACGGCGAGGAGTTCATGGAACACCGGCTCATGGAGCACGGTTTCACGCTCTACGACGAGCAACTCCGCGTGCCGCTTCTGATGGCCGGGCCCGGTGTCGCGTCCGGGACGGCCGTCGGCGCGCCGGTGGGGCTTGTCGATCTGATGCCGACGATCCTCGACCTGGCCGGCTTGCCGCCGGTCGAAGGCATCGCGGGGCGAAGCGTCGCGTCGCTGGCGCGCGGCGATCAAGCGGACGAAGCGCTCGCCAACCGCATGTTTCTCGCGGAAACGACGCGCCAGGGCCCGGATCGCGTGGCGCTCGTGAAAGACGGGTGGAAGGCGATCGAATCGCCGCCGTTTCGCCTGTCGGGCCGTCTTTTCGGTCGCGAGTTGTACGACCTCGCCGCGGACGCGGGCGAAAAAACCAACATATCGGAAAGCGAGCGTGAACGCGCCGCCATGATGCGCAACGAAATTCTCGGCACGGGGCTCTACGAAACGCGGCGTCTTCTCTCGCTGACGTTCGCCGGAGCGGACGAGCCAACGAAATACCTCGGCACGCTGCGCACAAACGGCGCTCTCGTTGCCGTTTTCAAGGACGATGTCATCTACGATGTCGACGCGAATCGCCAGCTCGTCAGCCGCGAATTCGGCATGCAAAAAGACGATCGCACGATCTCGTTTCTCGCGTTCGCGAACGACGGCGCGAACGGCCTGCATGTCATTCTCGAACCGCCCGACGCCGCCATGGCGATGGATCTGCTGGTCGGCGATGCGCGTGATCCGCGGCTTGTGACACTAGGCGCCCACGGCGCGCATCCGGAGGCGGTTCCGTTCGCCGTGCCCGCCGACATCGGCGGGGCGCGCGCGTTGCCGCAAAAAGGTTATGCCGTCCGTTGCCGCGAGGTGCTCGCGAACAAGCATGTCGTCACGCGTTTTGAAATCGGCGACCAGATCGAGATGAGCGCGGAGATGGTGGAGAAGTTGAATTCGCTCGGATACATCGCCGGAAGCGGCGCGGCCGGGCTCCCGGGATCCGTCTCCGACGACCTCGTTTCCCTTGTCGGCGCGGATAAACGCGTGGACTACAAGTGCGCTCCCTTGGGGGAGTGATCGGCGATGGACTTTATCGATGAGGCCAGAATCTTCGTCCGGTCGGGCGACGGCGGCGACGGCTGCCTGTCGTTTCGGCGCGAAAAATACGTGCCCCGCGGCGGTCCGGACGGAGGGAACGGCGGGCGCGGCGGCGACGTCATCATCCGCGCCGACAGCCAGGATTTGAATCTCATCGACCTGCGTTACAAGCGTCATCACCGCGCGCGGCGAGGCGCGAACGGCGGATCGTCCGGCCGGCACGGTCGAAACGGCGGCAACCTCGTCGTCCACGTGCCGCCCGGCACGGTCGTTTACGACGCGGACAAAACCGGGATTCTCGCCGACCTGGATACGTTCGGCGCCGAATACGTCGCCGCGCACGGCGGCCGGGGCGGCCGCGGTAACGCGACCTTCGCCACGTCCGCCAACCGCGCGCCGCGCATGATCACCGAGGGCGGCCCCGGTGAGGAAAAATGGATCGCGCTCGAACTCAAGCTCATCGCCGACGTCGGCCTTGTCGGGCTGCCGTCGGTCGGAAAGAGCACGCTCATCGCGGCGCTCACGGCCGCGCGCCCCAAGATCGCGTCGTATCCCTTCACCACGCTTTCGCCGAACCTCGGCGTGCTCGATCTGGACCGCGGCCGGCGGCTTGTCATCGCCGATCTGCCCGGCCTGATCGAAGGTGCGCACGCGGGCGCGGGCCTGGGTTTGAAATTTTTGCGGCACATCGAACGCACGCGCGCGATCGTCCACGTGCTCGATCTCGACCCGGAAAACGGCCGCGATCCGATGCTCGACTTCGAAACGATTCTGCGCGAGCTTGAAACCTATCACGCCGCGCTTCCCGAAAAGCCGCACCTGGTCGTCGCCAACAAGGTTGATGTGCCGGGCGCCAACGCGCGGCTGACATTGCTTCGGCGGGCGTTGAAGAAACGGGGCGAAACGGTGCTCGCGGTCAGCGCGGTCGATCGGACCGGGCTCGATGATCTCGTGATGGCGATCGATGCGCTGACGCGGGCCGCCGCAAGCGCGCCGCCGGACGAGAGCGCGGCGGACGCGCGAGGCGAAGAGGAGGGCGACGCATGAATTTGTACGCGGTCGTCATGGCCGGCGGCAGCGGCACACGATTTTGGCCGCTTTCGCGCGCCGGGCGTCCCAAGCAGCTCCTGACCCTGGAGGGGGAGAAGACGTTGCTCGAACGCACGGTCGAACGGGTGATGCCCATCGTTGCGCCGCCGCGCCTTTTTGTGGTCACCGGGGAAAGCATTCGCGAAAACACGAGCCACCGCATTCCGCTGGTGCCGCTTGCGAACATCATCGCCGAACCCGTGCAGCGTAACACCGCGGCGTGCGTCGGCCTTGCCGCGCGGGTGATCGCGCACCGCGACGCCGACGCGGTACTCGCCGTGCTGCCGTCGGATCACCTGATTCGCGCGGAAGACGAGTTTCGCCGGCTTTTGTTGGCTGCGGCCGGGATCGCGTCGGAAAACAACGTTCTCGTCACTTTCGGTATCACGCCAACGCGC
The DNA here is from genome assembly GCA_019912885.1 of bacterium. Lineage (NCBI taxonomy): Bacteria > bacterium. The sequence goes on along the minus strand of JAIOHV010000049.1, from coordinate 19,770 downwards.
GCGGAAACGGGTTACGGATATCTCGAGCTGGACGACGCGGTCGCGGTGACCGCGGGCGGCGTAAACGCGCGCCGCGTCGCGCGTTTTCTCGAAAAGCCGGACGCCGAGACAGCGGAAAAATTTCTCGCGAGCGGGCGGCATGCCTGGAATTCGGGCATGTTCGTGTTTACCGCCAGGGCGATTCTCGCGGCCATCGAAAAGTATGAGCCCGCGCTTTCGGAAGGGCTGTCCTACATCGATCCGGGCCAGGACGCGCGCCGCGTGATCGAGGTGATCGGCGAGGTGTATCCCACGCTGCCGAGCCTCTCCATCGACCACGCCGTCATGGAGCGCGCGGATAACATCGTCGCGATCGGCGCCGATATCGGCTGGAGCGATGTCGGCAGTTACGCCGAACTGTTCGACCTGCTTCGTCCCGACGCGAACGGCAACCGGGGGCGCGGCACGGTCGTGTCCATCGACGGCACGGGAAATCTCGCGCTGTCGCAAGACGGCGCGATCGCGCTTCTTGGCGTCAGCAATCTTGTCGTCGTTCACACGCCGGACGTGACGCTCGTCTGTTCGAAAGAGCGCGCCCAGGAGGTGAAGCGCGCGGTGGAGGAGATGCGCCGGCTCGGGATGGACGAATATCTGTAGGCGCTATTTGTCGGGCAACCCCGCCGCGTTCTCTCGTTCGGCCGCGGCCTCGGCGTCATCCAGCACGCGTTCCGCGCCCGCGAAACGCGACTGAAACGCGAGCAGCACGCCCGCGCCGACCAACACCGCGAACCACAGAGTCGCCATGCGGATGATCATCGTCGCCGCCGACGCGCCCGCCTTCGACAACGCGGCGCCACCCGTGACGGCGTTCGATTGCAACATCGCGATGAGCGTGCCGTCGGTGACGCCAAGACCCCCCGGCGCGACGGCGCCGACAATCGTGCCGAACGCGTAGATGAACGACGCGGCGAGCACGTCAATCGAACTTCCGAGCAGGTGCGCGACGATCCACAAGCCCACGCACTCGCAAAGCCACGCGAGGATCGACCACAGCGTTGCGACGACAAGGGGCGTCAGACGCACGAGCGTGCTCATGCTGTCGTACATCGTGTGCAGCTTGTGGCCGACGCGCCGGGCGACCGGCAGGCGCTCCACGAGCCCAATGAAAAACATCGACGTCGGCCGGTGTCCGATAACGAGAACCGTGCCGACAAGCATGGCGGCGACGACAAGCAAAATGACGTAGTCGCCGGTCGCCAGCACGCCGAAACCGGCGAACGAAATGATGACGAGCGCGATGAAGTCCGTGAGCCGCTCGGCGAACACGATCGGCATGGTTCGCGCCATCGGAACGCGGGACGCCTGGCGCAAAAAGACGCTTTTCACCAGCTCGCCGATCTTGCCGGGGCTGATGACCATGACCAGGCCGGACATGAACACGACGAAGCTGTCGCCCGTGCGGACATTGATATTCATGACGCGCAGGTAGTAGCTCCACTTGCCGAAGCGGAACAGGTAATTCAGCAGCGAAAGGCCGAGGATGAGCGGCAGATACGCCCACGGGAATTGCGCGAGCGCGGCGCGCACGTCGGACCAGCCGGAATAGATGACGACGCCGATATACACCAGCGCCCCGACCGCAAGGCCCGCAAGGAGTTTGTTGCGCAGTTTGGCGGCGACCGACATCAGGGCAGGGGAAGCGAGAGGTACGCCGCCGTGCCGCCTCGCTGCACGAGCACGACGGCGGACGACTTCAGGCGCAACGAGGCGACCGCGGCCTGGTAGCTTGCCGCGTCGGTGACCGCGCGGTTTTCGATTTCGAGCACGGCATCGCCCGGCCGTACGCCGACCTGCGCCGCCGCGCTGTCCGCGCGGATGTCCCTGACGATCATCGTCTTGCCGGGCGCAAGCCCAAAGGCCCTGGCCTGACGCGGCGTCGCCGGCACGAGGCGGAAACCAAGAAGTGCCATCGCGTACGGATCGACCATCGCGACAGGGAAGCGCTCCGGCCGGATGTTCAGGGTCATCTCGTCCGTTCGGCGAACGATTTTGAAGTCGGCCGTCTCGCCGACGGTGTATCCGGATACGATGCCGCGATACGCGCCGGAATCCGCGACCGGGTGGCCATCGATTTCCGTGACGACATCGCCCGCCAAAAGCCCGCCCGCCGCGGCGGGAGTTTTCGCGAAGACGTGCGTCACGAGAACGCCGCCGGTCCGCGTTTCCGCCGGCAAATCGCGCACGCGCAAGCCGAACCAGCCGTAGTTGACCTTGCCGTGTTCGATGAGATCGGCGAGCACGCGCTTGGCGGAATCGATCGGGATGGCGAATCCGATCCCCTGCGCGCGTCCGTGCACCGCCGTGTTGATGCCGATCACCTCGCCGTCGAGGTTCAGAAGCGGGCCGCCGGAATTGCCGGGGTTGATCGACGCATCGGTCTGAATGAAATCGAGATAAACGCGGTCGCCCTCCGTACGCACCGTGCGCCCAACGGACGAGATGACGCCGGTCGTGACGGAGTTCGACAGGCCGTAGGGGCTTCCGATGGCGATCACGGTCTCCCCGATCATGATCTCAGCGCTTGCGCCGAGCCGCGCGGCGGGCAACGGTCGCTCGGCATCGACCTTCAGCACCGCCAGGTCGCGCGCGGGTTCCGTGCCGATGACGCGCGCCGGGAACACGGTGCCGTCCGAAAGCGTCACCTTCAGGCCGCCCGCGCCGAAAACGACGTGTTCGTTGGTCAGCACGTACCCGCGCTCGTCGATGAGCAGACCGCTGCCGAGTGCCGATTCGCGCCTCGGTTGCGGGTACATGTTGAAATAGTCGCGGAAGAATTTTTCGTAGAGCGGGTCGCCGAAAAACGGAAAGACGCGGTCCTCGCGCGGCGAGGCGGAGATGTTGACGACCGCGGGCCCCGCGCTTCGCACCGCACGAACGACCGGCGTCTCTCGCAACGAGGACGCACCGGCGGAAGCGGCGGAAAGAAAGAGCGCGGCGATGAGGAAAAGGGGCGTGCGTCGCATGGCAATCTTGAAAAGCGGAGCGCGGCGAATGTAGGGTGACGAACGAAAACACGCAAGTCTCGCGGCCCGTATCGTTGAACGCACGGTCGAAACTTTCGCGCGGCGACCGGCGCTGTTACGATCGGCGACCGAAAACTTTCGGAACCGCGAGAGCGTTTCCCGATCGGATGCGCGGGAAAACGATGGGGGCGCGAGGCCGCACGCCGAAAAGCTCGCGGTTCCAGAATAACGGAGGCAGGAAAAACATGGCCGAATGTTTCAACCGACAGATGCTGCGCGACCTTCTCAATGGATGGAAGGACGGTCGCCTGACCGACGATGCGATGCGCGCCGAAGCGTTGACGCTCTGGAACAAGTACGGCGTGTGGATCAACGCGCCCGAGACCGATCCGCGCTCGATCACCAAAAGCGTTCTCGACGGCATGCGCCTTGCGGGCGAAGAATCGATGCGTTTTCGCCCGTCGGACGTCGACGCCATCCTCGCGTTTCTCAACACGCCGGTCGGCGACGAAGCCGCGGGGTGGGCGGCCTGGAACGCTTACCGCGCCGGCGAGCGCGCAACGGCGTAGCGCCCGTTTGCAAAATCGAAATTCGGCCGTCGCAAAGAGCGGCCGCGTTTTTCCTCGGACGGCAACGTGCCGTTTACGCCGGCGCCGCGAGCGGCGCCTCCTTTTCGCCGACCCATTCGTCCATTTCGATCCAACGCGCCATCAGCCAGCGCATCTGGCCTTCCTCGTCGGGAGGCACGTCCGCGAACGCGAATCGCCGGAAGTGCACGCGGATGGTCGCGCCGATCATGCTGCCGTTCAGCACGTCTTTGCCGCCGCGAATCTTCTCGAATCCGTGGTGCATGCCGATGACGATATCCGCGCCGATGTTCCGGTTGCGCTTGAACAGCGCGAGCACGCCCGCGAATCGCGGCGGCATCACGAAACGCAGCCGGCTTGCCGCCTCGTGCACGAATTCCGGAGCGGTCGCCTTCAGCTTTTCCATCGCGCGCGCGAATTTGGCGGGTGTGTAGCGCGTACCCTCGGGATAGATGATGACGCCCTCGTCGTCGCGCACGCCGTCGAGCAGATTCGCGATCGCTTCGACTTCTCGGATGGCGTCGGTTGATCCGCGTCGCACGAAATAATTTGGAATGCGCTGACCGACGATGTTGATCGTAGGTTCCCACAGGAGTTCGCGCTTGATCACCCAACGCAGGCGGATCTCTTTGAGGTAACCGAAAAACCAAAGCGGCAAAAGCATGTCGGCGACGCTCGTGTGGCGGAACAATACGATCATCGGCCCGCGCCAGACGTCGTCGTCGGCCTCGAGGTGCACCTGAAACCCGTAGAGCCAACGCGCGCTACCGAGCAACACGGCCGCCCAGTAGCGCTGCATATTCCAGCCGCGAACGAGAAAGCGGTGCCAATCGCGGTGAAAAAGGTGCTCGACCCACACGACGAACGAGGCGAGAAGGATGAGCGACTCGTAGGCGAGATAAACGAGCAGCAGCGCGACAAAGCGCGACGTCGCGAATCGGCGTTGCCGGAAAAGATCGACCACGAACGCGATGGCGAAAAGCGCCGGCGACAAGGCAATCGAAAAAAGCGCGACCAGCGCGAAGACGACGATGGCGGTCACACGGCGCCGCGCGCGATAGACAAGGGTTTCGTCGGTTTGAGACACCACATCTCCGTTGGGCGCGTGGATTGTCGGGACCATCGCGAAGCCGGCTACGCCATGGAGCGAATCCAGTCCGCAAGTCGCGATACGCCGGCGATGACGCGCGGACAATACGACAAAAGAAAATCTTCGGGCAACGGTTGGTCAAGCGGAATCTCGCGGCTCGCGGCGAGCGCCGCGCCGCCGTCGAAATCCACATAGGCAAGCCGTGCGGTCAGCTCGTGCTCGGGCCGCCCAAACGCGGAGCCTGGCAAGAAGGCGACGCCGGTTTCGTCGAGCGCGCGTTGCGAAAGCTCCGCGGACGTCGTGATCGCGCGGCGGGCGAGCGCCTCGCGCGCAATGCCGAAATCAGGGAAGAGATAAAACGCGCCTTCCGGCTCGATGACGCGCGCACCGCACGCGCGCAGCCGCCGGGCGCAGGCGTATCCGAGCGAGGCCAGGACGCGGCGCGCGTGGCGCAGATACTCCTCCATCGCCGGATTTTCCTCGAACGCGGCGACCGCGGCGTACTGGATCGGCGCGCTCGTGGAGGTGAACGTTTCGCTGGCCAACACCGACATCGCCTCGCGAAGCGGATGCAACGCGGGCGGAAACGTGAAGGTGCCAAGACGCCATCCGCCCGCGCCGCACCATTTGGAAAGCCCCGAGCTGACGATCGTCCCTTCCGGATAGTGTCGCGCGATCGAGATGTGCCGCCCCTGGAAGTTCAGCATCCCGTAGATCTCGTCGGAGAGCACGATGACGCCGTATTCGTGCGCGACCTCGGCGAGGCCGCGAAGCGTGTTGTCGGAATACGTGGCGCCTTCCGGGTTGCCGGGGTAATTGAGGATGACGATTCGCGGGCGGCCCGGATCGCGCTTGCAGAGCTTTTCGAGCGACTCCGGGCGCAGGCGCCATTTGTCCTCGAACGACGTTTCGATGTAACGCACGTGCCGCCCGACGATCTGCGCCTGGGGCGCGTATGAAACCCAGCACGGCGTCGGAATGACGATATCGCCGTAGTACGCGAGTTGCAGAAGGAACATCAGCTCCTTCGAGCCCGGCCCGACGAGCACGTCGTCAGCCGTCGCCGGAACGCCCTCGTGGCGCTGATGAAATCCCGCCACCGCGGCGCGCAGCCGCGCCAGCCCCTTGACGGGCAGATAGTCTTTTTGATGCGCGTTGTCGCGCAGCGCCTGGACGACGTGCTCCGGAACGGGGAAGGGCGATTGGCCAAGACCGAGCTTGAAGATCCGGCGACCGCGCGCGAGCAATTCATTGGAATGTTCGTTCAGTTCAACGGTGGCCGATCGCGTCAGCTCGCGAATGTTGAGATTGAGCGAAACGCTGGTCATGCGGGCGCCATCCTTGCGGATCGCGGGAACTTGATCAACAACCGCACCCGCCACCGTCGTCATCGCCGTCATCGTCTCCCGCATCGTCGTCGTCCGGCATCGCGTCGTCGTCCGATTCGCCGCCGTCCGAATCGTCGTCGCTCGAATCGTCGTCGTCCGGACTCGCGTCGTCGTCGTCCGCGTCGTCGTCCGCGTCGTCATCCGTCGCCACGGGGCGGAACAACTCCACGCGCGTTTGCTCCTTCCAGATCGTGATGCCGGGGATGGTGGCGCTGCCGTCGCTCGCGACGACGATGTCGCCGGACGCGATCGACTTTCCGTCGGGGATGGAGACGTGCGTATACGCGAGCGTCTCTCCTGGAATCGGATCGAACTCCTGAAGGCGCCGCGGCGTGAGATCCGCGGTGATGACGTTGACCGGCGCGACCTGATTCGGAAAATCCGGCATGTCGCTGATCAAGTAGATGTCGGTGCCCCAGAGTTCGGCCTCGTCGACGATCGAATCGGCGTCCCAATCCACAAACCCGCCCCAAGTCCCCCACACGTCCGCCGCGATCGTTTCCAGATCGGGTTGGCGGCCTTCCTTCACGATGTCGAGATCGTCGTTCGAAAACGCGGGAAACGACTGGTCGGATCGATATCGCGTCAGGGATTGCGGATTGAATAGCGGATTGGCTGTCCAGAATTGTCCCGCCCAGTTGAGGAGGTGATCGCGGGCGTCCCAGTACAAATGGAACCCGAGATGCGCGTCGTTGATGGCCTGGTAGCCCGGGATGCGCGCGTCCCATTCCTCGAACTCGTCGTTGATTCCGGAGACGATGCGCGTGAACGGCAACCCGGTTTCGGAAAGGCGCGTCGTCGGCCAGTACCACTCCGAAAGGCGCAGGCCGCCGGGAAGATTTGTCCGCAGATCCTGATCGACATCGCCCTGGAAGAAGTTGGCGAAGTCGATCGGCGAACCGTAAAACGACCCCACGAGATCGACGACCGCCGCGTATCGCTCCGGTTCCGCGCGAGCCTGAAAATACGCACCCGATCCGCCGCCGCTCATTCCCATGATGGCGACGCGCGCGGGATCGACCGGCTGCGTTTGGAGGAGCCAGTCGAGGATGTAACTCACGCGGCGCATCGTGTAGTTGACGACGATGCCGTCGTCCGGCGGTGTCGCCGCTGGAATCTCGAACCGGTTGTAGTCCGACCAGTAGCCGAACCACCGCGTCGTCTCGTGCTTGACGACCGGGTTGCCGTTGCCGTCGTCCTTGAGGACGTAAACTGCGTCATCCAGCGCCACGAGCAGGCCGTCGTCAAGGCGCATGTCGAGTTTCAGGAACTCCTGAAAGCCGTCGCCGAAGTTGACGAAATTGCTGATCTGCCCGCCGCCGTGCAGGGCAAGCACCATCGGCACTTCGTCGCCGATCGAAGGCCAACCGGATTTGGGCTCGTGAATGCCGAAGACCTGCGCGATTCCGTTGCTGCCGCTGTTGGCCATGACCGGAAAATCGGCGCGTCCCGCCGTCCAGTCGTTGTCGCCGTCAAGCCAGATCGCAAAGACCGCGAATTCGTGCCCGTCCGGCGCCGTCGCCAGCGCCTGCGCGTGGCAGACGATCGGGTCGAGGGTTTGTGCGATGGGACCGATCCGCCGGTTCGCCGGTACGGCCGTCTGCCCGTGCGGCACGACGGCGAAATATTCGGCGTCGGCGTCGTGCGGCGTGTAAACGAAACCCGCTTCGTTCGCTTTCAGGACGTATCGGCCGCCAAGCCCGTCGGGATATTTCCAGGTCGCTTGCGGGTTGACGAGTTTGAGCCTTGTTGCCTGCCAGTCCTCGGGATAGATGCGGCCGATCGGCGTTTCGCCGGTGACGTTCGTGATCGGCGCGTTCGAGACGTAGATGTCGTAGGTGAACGGGAGGGGAAATTCGACCTCCCAAACGAGCCAGGTCTGGCCGTTCGCATGCCATCCACGCAGATCGGCCCGCGCGATCGCGGGGGCCATCGCGAAAAGGCCCACGATCGCCACAAGTATCCCCGGGGCGCACAGGGCGCCGGCGGCGCGACGGAGAGCCGGCATCATTTGGAAGGGAAGGCGTCGCTGTCGGCGAAGGTAACAAACATGTAGCTGATGCACATTTCGTCCTCGGTGCTCATGCCCCAATACACATCCTCATCCCTGGAGGTCGTATCGTATGTGCAGGTCGTGCGCAGGATGTCGCCCTTGGTCAGGACGACAGGACGCTCGAACCAGCCGAAGTGCTGCCAGTTGAAATCCCAGTGATGCGTCCGCGCCACGCACGCCTTGTCGCCGCCTCGTATCTGTTCAAGCTGGTACGACACGCCAAGCTCGTGCATATGAGGCAGAAGCCCCCAGAGCACGACGTCGTAATCGGTTTCAAGCGTCCGCTCGTGGGAATGCTCCACGGACGGCTCGCCCGCCGGCAGATGAAAATCCTGAATCACCCCGGCGATGCCGGCGGTGTTGACGCTGCCCTCAAGGCCGACTTCATCGGCGAGCGCCAAACGGGCCGTTGATCGGTCGGGCTCGACAGGTCCGTTTTCGTGATAGTGGATCTGCATCACGATAGGCCGTCCCGCGGGGATGCGGACACCGGTATCCGGCGGATAGTAATTCACGCCGGAGGCCGGCCCGGTTAGCGCGGCGATGGCCGTGCCTTCCTCCGGCAGCTTCAGGTAGCACTCGAACCCCGGTTTGGGATCCTCGGCATCGAGATTCCTGACGCGCTGTTCGGCGTCCGGCGAATAGACGAGGTGCATAACGATGTGGTGCACCTGTTTCGGACTCGTCGAACGGAACTCGAAACCCTCGATGAATTTCGGCGTGTCGTAATTCGTGTCGAAAACGAAGCAGCGGTACTCGTCGCCATTCTCCAGATCGGGCTCGTAATCGAAACCCGGATCGAAAATGAGGTCGGGATCCTCGAGTCCCTTCGGCGGTTCGGGGACCGAGGCCGCCTTCGCGGGGTCGCCCTCCCCGAGACCGGAGTCGATCCAGCCGACAATCGTGGCGATCTCCGCCTCCGACAGCCAGGCGGAATCCGCGTATTCGCCGCAATCGCCGGAATCGTCGAGAAGCCAAGGCGGCATCGCCCGGGCGCCCACGACATCGCGGATCAGAACCGCGTAAGGAACGGCGTCTTCGTATCGGGCCAACGAAAAGGGAGCGACGCCGCCCGGTTGGTGGCAGGCCAGACAGCGATTCGCGAAGATTGGCGATACGTCTTCATAAAACAGCGGGCCAGCCCCGCCGGCATCGCCATCGTCGTCATCCGCGTCGTCGTCGGAATCCGGGCCGACGCCGTCATCGTTGTCATGATCGGAAGAATCGCCTCCCGGACCAAGCTCGATGTCCGCACAGGAAACAACGAAAACCGACACCGCAAGCGCAACCAAGGCCGCGAATACGAAAATCTTGAACGGGCGAGTCACGACATACCTTAAATTTGAAAAAAGCGGTTCTTGCCAGGCGCGGATCATACAAAAAAAACGGGGCGGAACGAAACCCCCTTCCAATGCCTGGGAATCCCGCGCCGCATGGAGGGGCCGGCTCGATTCGCTGGCCGACCAATCATGGAAATTCGGTGTCGTCGTCCGGTTGGTTGTCGTCGTCTCCCTGAGCGTCGTCATCGTCGGATGGGATGGAGACGCAGCAGCCGTTCAGGCATCCGTAGCCCTGCCCGAACGTATCGCGGCACTCTCCGCTCGACAGGCAGGACCAACAATCGTCGTCGACGGCGTCGTCGTCCACGGCGTCGTCATCGTTGTCATCGTCAAGGAAGAAATCGTCATCGTCCCCGGCGCTGTCGTCATCGTCGCCAGAAAATGGTTCTTCGGTGCAGACTCCGCCGTATTGTTCATAACAGTAAGGCGCGTTGGCGGGGCATGGATTGCCCTCGAAGAAGCATCGTCCCCGATCGCAAAGGCCGGCTCCGGTGCAAAAACGCCCGTCATCGCATTCGGTTCCATCGACAAGCGGAATCCAGGCCTTCGTGCGGCCGTCTTCCAGGTAGCCGCAGATCAGGCACGGCTGCGTCGGATGCGTAATGTCGATTTGATAATGAACCTCACCGACCTGGCATCCGGTTGACGAGTTTCCGCCGGTGGACGACGGGGCGACCGCGTCGCCGGCATCGGCATAGTTGTCCTCCTGCTTGTAACAACTCTCGGTGCAACCGCCGAAAACCAGCGCCAAAAAAACCGTCAGAAGAAATCCGTGAAAAATTGTTCGAAATATTCGGCTCATTCGCGTACCTCCCTCGATTTGATGGGAATCCTTTTCCAACCCCGCGTCGGTTACGCATTTCGCGAAAATCACCGAAAAAAAGCGATATTTGCCATGCCGCTCACGCGCCGGGCGATTCGAGGAATCGGAATTTCGGCGAGCGACGAAATCTTGACCGGGCGATTGCCGGAACCCTAAGATACAAAAGGTGCCTGCCCCGCATCGACGGACCCGGCGAGCCCGGGCGTGATCCGTCGCTTGATTTCCGGCCAACGGAACTTTGAATCCGCCCCCAGGTCCGTTTGGGACCAAAAGGAGACGTGTCATGACCGAGGAACGCGCAAAACTCATACTTGGCCGGCAGGAATACGAGTTGCCCATTGTTGTCGGCACGGAAAACGAGAAAGCCGTCGACATCTCCAAGCTCCGTTCGCAAACCGGGCACATCACGATCGATCCGGGTTACGCGAACACCGGCGCCTGCAAGAGCGCGATCACCTTCATCGACGGCGAAAAAGGCATCCTGCGCTACCGGGGTTATCCGATCGAGCAGCTTGCGGAGCAGTCCACATTCCTGGAGGTGGCATACCTGCTGATTTACGGCGTCTTGCCCTCGCGGTCGGAGCTTGAGGAATTCGAGCTGAAGCTGACCAAGCACACGCTGCTGCACGAGCACATGGGCCGCTTTTTCGACGCGTTTCCGCCGTCGGCGCATCCGATGGCGATCCTCTCGTCGGTGGTGTGCGGTTTGTCGACCTTCTACCACGAGACGAACAACATCTTTGACGAACGCGACGTGGACATCAGCGTCATCCGCATCTTCGCCAAGCTCCCGACGATCGCGGCGTTCTCGTACAAGAAGTCGATGGGTCTTCCGCTTGTCTATCCCGACAACCACCTCGGCTATTGCGGCAACTTCCTGAAAATGATGTTCGCGTTTCCCACCGAGAAGTACGTGCTCGACGAGGATTCCGCGCGCACGCTGGACGTGATGTTCGTCCTGCACGCGGACCACGAGCAGAACTGCAGCACGTCGACGGTGCGTCTTGTCGGCAGCGGGCAGGCGAATCTGTACGCGGCGATCTCGTCGGCCATCTGCGCGTTGTGGGGACCGCTTCACGGCGGCGCGAACATGCAGGTGCTCGAGATGCTCGACAACATCCGCGACAATTTCGACGGCAACGTGAAAAAATTCATCGACGCCACGAAGGACGGCAAGTCGCGCGTCATGGGATTCGGTCACCGCGTCTACAAAAACTACGACCCGCGCGCGACCATCATCAAAAGGCACGCGGACGTCGTTCTCGCGAAAATGAAGCGCTCGGACCCGTTGCTCGACCTGGCGCGGGAGCTCGAGGAGATCGCGCTTTCGGACAGCTACTTCATCGAACGCAAGCTGTACCCGAACGTGGATTTCTACTCCGGCATCATCTACCAGGCGCTCGGCTTCCCGCGCAGCATGTTTACGGTGCTTTTCGCGATGGGCCGCCTGCCCGGCTGGATCGCCCAGTGGAAAGAGATGATCAACGACGATTCGCGCATCGGGCGGCCTCGCCAGATCTACATCGGCGAACGCGAGCGCGATTACGTCCCCGCGCACGAACGCGGTTAACCTCGTCGTGATGGCGTCCCCGCCCAAAGGCGGGGACGCGACGGACCGATCCGCCGCAGGGAGGCGCCTTGAACATCGCCGATCACTGCATCTTTCGTCACGCTGCGAATCCGTCGTTTCGCGACAAGGCCGCCCTTATCTTTCTCCGGGGCGATAACGGCGGGGACGAAATTTATTCCTACGGCGAGCTTGCGGGGATCGTCGGCCGTTTCGCCTCCTCGCTGGCGCGCCTCGATTTGCGCAAGGGCGATCGCCTTCTCATTCGCCTCGACAATTCGGTCGGCTATGCGCTGGCGTTTTTCGGCGCGCTGCGCGCCGGCCTGGTGCCGATCCCCTCCAGCCCGCAATTCACGCCCGAGGAAGTCGCGTTTCAGCTACGCGATTCCGGCGCGAAGGCGCTTGTCGTCGCACCGCATCTGGCGGCCGGCGTCGCGGACTCGGCCGAAGCGCTCGGCCCGGTAACGACGGTCATCACCTCGGGCCGCGTGGTGCTCAAAACGCCGGCCGGCGTTGTTTCGGTTCTCCTCGACGATCTTCTCGACGCGGGCCCGGAGTTGCCGCCGCCGGCGATCGACGACGAAGATCCGGCCTATCTGATCTACACATCGGGCACGACCGCGCGCTCCAAGGGCGTTCTGCACGCGCACCGTTCCGCGCGCGGCCGTGACATCGTCATCCGCGAGTGGGAAGGCGTGACGCCCGATGACCGCGTCTGCCATGCGGGCGTGCTCAACTGGACCTACACGCTCGGCGTCGGGCTGATGGACCCCTGGAGCGTCGGCGCGACAGCCGTGCTTTACGGCGGACCGCGCCGGCCTCAGGTCTGGGCGCCGCTCATCGAGCGCATGCGCGTGACGATCTTCGCCGGCGCGACCAGCGTTTTTCGGCAGATTCTCAAATATACGATGGTCGAAGAGTTCGATCTTTCGTCCCTGCGTCATGGCCTGACGGCCGCGGAGCCGCTTTTGCCCGAGGTGTACGGCGAGTGGAAACGGCGCGTCGGCTGCGAGCTTTACGAGGCGCTCGGCATGACGGAAATCTCGACGTACATCTCCTTCAAGCCCGGCGATACGGTAAAACCGGGCGCCTGCGGCCGCCCGCAAGCCGGACGCCGCATTCGACTGGCCGCGCGCGATTCGCTCGATGACGCGCCGCGCGGCGAAACGGGACGTATCGTCGTTCACCGTTCGGATCCCGGCCTCATGCTCGGCTACTGGAGGCGCCCCGACGAGGAGGCGCTTGTTTTCGACGGCGACTGGTTTGTCACGGGCGACCTTGGTCTCGAGGACGAAGACGGCGTGTGGTGGTATCGCGGCCGCCTGGACGACCAGCTCTCGTCGTTCGGGTATCGCGTTTCCCCCGTGGAGGTCGAGGAGGTCGTGCGCGCGCATCCGGATGTGCATGATGTCGCGGTCACCGTCGTATCGCGCGGCGCGGGCAAGGACATCATCACCGGTCTGGTCATACTCGAGCCGGGACGGGCGCTCAACGTGGAAGCCTTGCATCGCCACTGCCACGAGCACCTCGCGCACTACAAGTGCCCGAAGGAATACGTCGCCGTCGCGGCGATTCCGCGCTCGGAGTCAGGCAAGGTTCTGCGGCGCAAGCTGGCGGATCTTGCCGGCGGCTGATCAGCTCCCGTCCACGGCGTCACCGGTCGTGGACGCCGCTTCGTCGGTCGCCGGCTCGGCGCGCACGAATTCCGGCATCGACCGAATGTGCACGTCACGCTGCGGGAACGGGATCTCGATGCCGTTTTCGGCGAGCGCCTTGTAGATCGCCGTATTCAGTTCGTGCATCGTATCGTAGGAAACCTGCACCGAGCCGACGAACACGCGGAACTCGAAGTTGAGCGAGCTTTCGCCCATCTCCTTGAAAATCACCGAAGGCGGCGGATCCGGAATGACACGCGGGTTCCTTCGCGCGATATCAAGGAGAATCTCGCCCACGCGGTCCGGGTCGCTGCCGTACGCGACGCTGACCGGCAGGACGACGCGCATCGTCGTATCGGTCAAGGTCCAGTTGACGAGTTGTCCGGTGATGAACGCCTTGTTCGGCACGATCAGCTCGTGAAGATCCCACGTGCGGACCGTGGTCGCGCGGATGCGGATGCGCGTCACATTGCCGGAAATGTCTCCGATCGTCACGATGTCGCCGACGCGGATGGGGCGCTCGACAAGGATGATGAGTCCGGAGACGAAGTTCGCGAAGATCTCCTGCAGGCCAAAACCAAGGCCGACCGTCACCGCGGCCGCAAGCCACTGCACCTTGGACCAGCCGATCCCCAGCGCCCCGAACATGACGGCGACGCCGACGATCGTGATGACGTATTTCAGAATCGTCGTGATGGCATATTGCGCGCCACGGTCGACATGCATCCGCGCCAGGACCGCGACTTGCAGGATGCCTGGAAGATTGCGCCCCACGACGATCGTGATCGCCACGATCAGAAACGCGGTCAGGAGATCCAACAGCGTCACCGCGCGCTGCGTGGGTGCGACGTGCGTTTCGGTTTCACCGCCGTCAATCTGAACGACACTCTCGATGGTTTCCGTCGTCGTCCACAATTCCACCTGGTCGAAGATGGCGAGAGCCGGCAGCATGTCGCGCCAGATCAGGGTGACGGACGCGACGGCGACGGCGATCCACACGACGCGCAAAACCGCGATCGTCTGCGCGCTGAAAGCGTGCATGGCCGCGTCCGGATCGGCGGGCACGCCCTCGTCGGCGTCTTCCGGCGGCTCGGATCCCGTCTCTTCAAGGACACGCGGAAGGGCGGCATGCCGCGTGCGGGCGACAAACAGCCAGCGAATCGTAAACGCGCGCGCGGCGACGATCGCAAGCAGCATGCAGGTCGTTTCAAAAAGCCGGCGCCCCAATTCGAGCGCCGTGAATTGGTACCCGAACAGGCCGGCCGCCGCGAGCGCGAGCGGCGGCAGAATGAACAGCGCCGATATCAGACGATGACGCCGGCGCGAGCGCGCGTCGCGGGGGTCGGGCAGCAGGCGGTTGGTGATCCCCGTTTTCGGTCGCGTGAGTTGAAACGCGAAAGCCGCGAGCGTGAGTTGCAGGGCGACAAACGCGAAACGGCCAAGCGAATCGCGCCGCGCTTCGACTTCCTGCGTTTGCGTGGCAAAGATGATGAAAACGAGAGGGACGGCGAAAACGGCCATCGTCGCGATCGCGCGGCGAACGGCGCGGCAGGTCTTTCCGCTCCACCAGAAATGCACCTCGCCAAGTCCGTTTTCCCGAAACGTCTCGCGCGTCAGGATCAGTAAAAGCAGAACGCCGGCGGCCTTTTTGAGTCCTGCCGCCACCGCGAAAGGAAACATCCCTCCGGCGCCGTCGTTGGCGATCCGGCCAAGGAACCAGAGCAGATACGGCGCGGGAAGGGCGAGCGCGACGGTATAAAGCGCCATGGCCACGGTCGGCGAGATGGACGTCGGCGGTTCGGCCGCCGCGCGCTCGCCGTTCGCGATCGCCCGATCGCGCGCGATCTTCGCGGCCGGCAGCACAATAAAAAGCACCAGCAGGTAGACGATCGTCTCGATGGAAACGGCCGCGAGACGACGGCCCGCGGATAGCGCGACGGCCGTCCACGCCGACGGCCCAAACAGCCAGCCGATGGCCTCCGGCAGGTTTTTCAGGTCGCGCGCGTGGACGCGGTGGGAACTGCGGACCCACAGCACGCGCTCGTCGATGAATTTCACGAACTCGTCGACCGCATCGACGAGACGGCGCTCGTACGTCTCCAGGTCGATGAGCGCGTTGTAGTATTTCTCGTATTCCGCGATGAGGGCGTCGAGATTTTCCCGCCGATCGCGCAGCAGATCGGCGAGGATGGTTTCGATCTTCTCGCGTTCCCCGGGATCGCCGGATGCCCCGATGCGCCGCATCAACGTCGCTGTCCAGGCATCCGCCTGACGAAGGCCGGTGCGTTGATCCTCGAGACGCGCCAAGGCGTATCCCGCCTCGGCGATTTCGTCCCCGCGCGCGTCGAGGCGGGCCGATATCGCCGTGACGTTCGGAGCCTCGTCCCGCAGGCGGCGCAACATCAGGCCGTAGGACGCCGTCAGTCCCGCTATGTCCTCTTTTTCGCGCGCGCCCTGAAGCTTTGATTCGACCTCGGCCAGCGTCGCGGTGGTATCCTGCACGCGGCGAGCGATCCGCTCGCTGCGAACAAGCGGGCCGTCCGGGGCGACGCGGCGTCGCGCCAACTCCGCGTTCTCCGCCGCCAACTCACGGATGGTCGGATGGGCGTCTTGCGCCTCGAGCGTGGAGGCGATCGCCTCGGACGCCGCGCGGGCCGCGTCGCGCCGGCGCCGATCGTTGACAATCGTACGCAAGCGGTCCACGCGCTCGCTCGCGGCCGATGCCTCGCGCTCGGCGATCGTCATCCGCGTCGTAAGGATATCGCCGCGCACATCGAACGTGAGCAGTTCCATTTCGTACGCCGTGCGCTCGGCGGCCGTCGCGGCGACTCGCGCCTGGCCAAGAAGCGCGAGGGCCTGACGGACGGCCTCATGCTCGCCGGCGGGCACGGGCTCAACTTGCTCCGCCCGGATGCGAGTTTCGGTCAGTAGCTCGTAAAGCTGCGATCGGCGGCCCGCCCGCGCGGCCGATTCCTGGGCAAGGTCCGCGGCCCGCCGGCGGGCAAGCGCCAGATCGACCTCGGCCTGAACAAGGGCCTGCTCGATCTCCCAGGTCGGCGCATCGTCGGTGAACGCGGCCGGCGCGTGGCCGCGCGGGTGCGTCAGGCGCGCCCGCAATTCGCGCAATTCCCTGGGCGCTTCCTTCATGGCGCGGCGGAACTGGCCGGCGGTCTCCTGCCGCTCCTTGCCCAGGCGAATCTGGTCGACGGCTTGCGTGTAGAGTTCCGCGGCACGCGTGCGCACGGCGTCCGGCAACGTCTCGTCCGCGCTGACCTGCTCCGCGCGCGCGGCGACCGTCGTCGCATCGGGAAAGGGAGAGGAAGGCGAATCCGCCGCGTCCGACGCGACAGGGGAACCGAAGCATGCGAGCGCGATGGCAACAAAAAACGCGCACCGGATCATGAACCGGCGCGCGTGAAGTTTTGGTATCGGAGCACTCGGTGTCGGCAACCGTCGGGCCACGCAACCTCCAGGAAAGAATCGGCGGCGAATGGTCACCGCCGATATTAACCCGAGATCGCCGCGCGAAAAGTAGGGCCGTTACGAAAGCCGGCCGCGAGGACCGCTACGAGGCGTAAACGTCCTGCACCTTGCGCAATAGGGCGACGGCCTCATCCCACGGGCGCTGGAAGGAATTACGCCCCATGATCGAGCCGAAACCGCCGCCCGCGTGGATCTGGCGCACCTCATCGATGATGTCAGCCTCGCCCTTGGCCGCGCCGCCGGAGAAGATGACGATGCGCCGCCCGTTGAACGCCGACTGCACCACGTGACGCACGCGGTCGGCCATCGTACCGATGGGGATCTGCTGCTTTTCGTAGACCTTGCGCGCCTCGTCGTGCTCGATGTGCGCCGTCGGCGGCTTGACCTTGATGATGTGTGCGCCGAGCTGCGCGGCGACCTGGGCGGCGTACGCGCAGATGTCGATGCCCGTCTCACCGTCCTTGGAGAGGCTCGATCCGCGCGGATAACTCCAGATCACCGTCGGCAAACCCGCCGCGCGCGCTTCCTCGGACAGCTCCTGGATTTCCTCGTACATCGTGTTGCGTTCGGAGGAGCCGGGGTAAATCGTGAATCCGATGGCATTGGCGCCAAGGCGCAGCGCGTCATCGACCGACGCCGTGACCGCCGGGCAGGGGTCCGTGTCCTTGTACATCGAATCGCTGTTGTTGACCTTCAGAATCAGCGGAATCTGCCCCGCGAATTCCGCCGCCCCCGCGGCGATGAACCCGACAGGCGCGGCGTAGGCGTTGCACCCGGCCTTGATCGCGAGCTTGAAGTGGTAGTGCGGATCGTAACCGTCGGGATTTGGCGCGAAACTGCGCGCGGGTCCGTGCTCGAAACCCTGATCGACGGGCAAGATGACAAGTTTGCCCTTGCCGGCCAGGCGCCCCGTTTCGAGGAAACGGTAGAGGTTCGCGAGGACACCCGGGTTTTCGCCGGCGTAGTTATCGAGAATGCGTTTCGTGATTTTCGACATGGCCAAATCTCCTTGCGGGAATCCGATGAAAATATCCGCGCGCCTCGATGGGAAACGCGATAACGGCGCCTATTTTCCTCGTCGCTGCACGATGAGCGTCTTGTCGATCTCGACGACCTTGTTCTTGATCTTGCCTTCGCTTTTGCCGCGCTCCGGCGCGAAAAGATCCGCGCCCGACGCGATGAGCGCGGCCGGATCGTCGTTCTTGACGCCGACCAGGCGAAGCTGCACGCGGCCGAGGTGTTCGTTGATCTCGTCCACGCTCGTCACTTTGGCCGCCGCGCGGATGGTGTCGCCCGCCAGCACCGGCGCCGGGTGCGCGCCCGAGTCGAAACTGTCGGTCCACACGACCTGACCGCCCGTCTCGCGCGCGATGACCGCGTTGGTGAACGCCAGGACGAGGCCGCCGTAAACGACACGATCCTTTGTGAAGCTGTTTGTCTCGCAATAATTCGCGTCGAAATGCAGCGGATGCGTATTGCGGAACAGCGTTGTGAGTTGCATGTGTTCCGACGCGCCCACCGTACGCCCGATCGACGAGACGAACACGCGCCCCTTTTCGAAATCCTCGAGATAACCGGTCAGGTTGACGCGGGTCTTTTCGCCCGCGGGTTTGAGCTTGTCGATCTGGGCCGGATTGCGCCGATCGGTTTCGGGCGGGCTGCCGCTCCAGGCGCGACGCGGGGAATTTTCGACCGCGCCCGCGGGCACGAGCGCCATGCGCTCGAACATGCACACGGGCAGGCGGTCCTGATTCCAGAGGGTGGTGCGCACGTGAACGGTCCCCTTGTCGCCCGAGCCCGCGAGCTTGGTGCCGAGAACCTCGGACGCGGCCGAAACCGTATCGCCGCAATACGCGGGATTCGGGAAATGCACGTCAATGTACGCCAGATGCGCGATCGCCTGCTCGGAAACGTCGAGCACGGAAAAAGACAGGCCGAAGTTAAGCAGCACGAGCGGCGAAACGACGCGCCCCTTGAAACCGAGCGCCTTGGCGAACGGATCGCTCGTGTAAAGGGGCGACGTCTCGAAAAACGATGCGGCGCAAAACGCGAGCACGCCGTCGTCAATCGTCACCTCCCACGGATGGCGAAAGATCTCGCCCTCCCGGAAATCGTCAAGCCGCCGCCCGAAGGCGTATTGCGTGTAATCGGCCATCAGTCCTCCAGCAGGCGGCGCGCGATGACGTGCGCCTGAATCTCGTTCGCGCCTTCGAAGATCGACAACACGCGCGAATCGACGAAGATGCGCGACACCGCGTATTCCTCGGCGTAGCCGTTGCCGCCATGCACCTGCACGGCGCCGTCGGCGACGTAGAACGCCGTCTTGGTCGCGAGCAGTTTCGCCATGCCGGCCTCGAGATCGCAACGTTTGCCGGACTCCTTCATGCGCGCCGCGAAATACGTGAGCTGACGCGCGGCCTGCGTCTCGACGACCATGCGCGCGATCTTTTGATGGACGCGCGGGAAATCGAAAATCGGGCGCCCGAACTGCCTGCGTTCGCGCGCGTAGCGGAAGGCGTGTTCGAGCGCCGCCTGCGCAAGGCCGAGGCCGCGCGCGGCGGTCTGGATGCGCGCCGATTCGAAAGTCGCCATGAGCTGCTTGAAGCCCTTGCCTTCGGCGCCGCCGAGCAACGCGTCGCCGGGAATCTCGAAATCGTCGAAGCTGATTTCGTATTCCTTCATGCCGCGATAACCAATGACGGGAATCTCCGTGCCGGTGATATTCTCGTCGGGAAACGGATCGGCGTCGTCGCCTCGCGTTTTCGTGACGAGGAACATCGAG
>JAIOHV010000048.1 GCA_019912885.1 bacterium | reverse complement strand
CGCAGCGAGCCGAGCACGCGGTCGTTTTCGTCGAGCAAGAGAATGTCGCCCTGTCGCCCGAACAGTTCGGCTACGATCGCGCGCTTTCCGTCCGACGTGACGGCGTCGATGCGCGCAACGCGGTCGCCCGGAACGCTCGTCACATCGGCGATACCGCCGCCTTGCGCGTATTTGCGAACGAGAGCGCAAAAAGCGGGCAATTCCGGCGGGGATTCGGGCGTGTCTTCCGCGAGCGCGACGTACGAAAGCCCCGGCCGCGCGCTGACGATGATGTACACCGTGCGGCCGGGCACGCGCGTTTCGAGCACGATCGTGTGTGCGTCGGGCTGGCGGATTTTTTGCAGTCGCCCGCCGGTGACGATGTCGCGCAGGTCGGCGGCGATGCGCGCGATTTCGGCGGCGTTCATGGACATGGCGAACGAGGATTGAGGATTGAGGATCGAGGATCGAGCCGCGCGCCGACGTCCGCGTTCGCATGATCGTGGTTCCCGAGAACGGCGGCGTTCAGAGACATGGACAATGCCGGGGCGTGGCCGACCGCGCACTCCCGCCGCCCCGCTTCACGCGGGCCGGCGTTCGTTTGCGGCCCTGACATCGCCGAACGCGTCACCACGAAAACCCGGTGACTTTGCGTTCGTCGCGGAAGCACCCGAGATTGACGCATGACGTTTCGCCGATCGTCAGCGATTTTGCGATCGGCACGTGGACGTGCCCGAAGTGCACGGTCCGTGGCTGATGTTCCACGATGTATTGGAGCAGCGAGGGACTTCCGCCCTCGTCACGGCCGGCGGCGGTGTCGAACGACAGCTCGCGCACGGCCGGCGGCGAATGCACGAACAGATGATCGACGGGTCCCAGCAACGCGAGCCGGCGCGCGAACTCATCCTCCGTTACCTCGCCGGGCATGCCGAACGAATACGTCATCTTGGGGTGCCCGGAGACGAACCCGCAGCGGCGCCCGTCGAAATCGAACGCCTGCTGCTCGGCGATGTAGTGCTGCCGCGCGCGCAGGCGCCCGGCGAGCAGCGGCGGAAAATCCACGTTGCCGTGGATGATGTACGCCTCGCACGGGAGCTTCGAAAACAGCTCGTCGTAATACTTGTCGGCAAGCTCGGCGACGCGCGCGAAAAAATTGTCGATGCTCTTCGAGGTCTTCGACATCAGCGCCCTGGCCTCGTCGAGCTTTTGCTCGCCGATGAGTTTGACCGACGCACGGATGATCTCCCTGGGCACGATCTCGGCGAGGATTCCGGACTGGTCCTTGTAGTCGATGACGTTGATGAAATCGCCGAGCAGGAACGCGGTATCGCCGGGTTCGAGCGCCTCGGCGAGCGCGTCGTATGCGCCGTGAATATCGCTGGCGAGTTTGACGCGCACTCAGGTCGCCCGGCGAATACCCTCGAGCGCATCGGGATTCGCGCACGACGCGGTGTCGCCCGGATCCTCGCCGAGCCAGATCTTCCTGATCGTGCCGCGCAGGATCTTCGCGGATCGCGTCTTGGGAAGATCGTCGACGAAACGAAGCTCCTTGGGACGCACCGTCTTTCCGAGATGATGCACGACGAGCTTCGCCAGCTCCGCGCGCAGCTCCTCGCTCGGCGTCTTTCCCGGCGCGAGCACCACGAAGCATCCGACATCCTCGCCCTTGAGCTCGTCGGGGATGCCGATCGCCGCGGCCTCCATCACGTCCGGATGCTCGATGAGCGCGGCTTCGATCTCCGCGGGGCCCATGCGTTTTCCGGCGACCTTGATCGTGTCGTCCGACCGCCCGCGCAGATACCAGAAGCCATCCTCGTCGATTTCGGCCCAATCGCCGTGAAACCACACGCCGTCAAAGCGCGAGAAATAGGTATCGAGATAGCGCTGTTTGTCGTTCAGGAACCCGCGCGTCATCGACGGCGCGGGCTGCTTGCACACCAGGTGCCCGATGCCCTTCGTTATCGAACGGCCCTCCTCGTCGAACGCGTCCACGTCCATGCCGAGCGCCGGGCCGACGAGCGTGCACGGGGTCAAAGGCGTAATCGGGTTCGGCGACAGGTGGCAGCCGACGATCTCCGTGCCGCCGGAGATGTTGACGATCGGCACGCGGCCGCCGCCGACCTTTTCGAAAAGCCACATATACGATTCCGGATCCCACGGCTCGCCGGTGGACCCAAAATATTTGAGCGTCGAGAGGTCGTGGTTTTTCACATACGATTCGTCGGACTGCATCAAGAGCCGGATCGCCGTCGGCGAGACACCCAGGTGCGTCACCTGGTGCCGCTCCACGATTTGCCACAAGCGGCCGGGGTCCGGGTAGTTCGGCACGCCCTCGAAGATCAGGTAGTGCGCGCCGAAGTGCTGCACGCCCATCATCTCCCACGGGCCCATCATCCAGCCGATATCCGTCACCCAGAAAAAATTCGAGTCCGGCTTCACGTCGAAGGCGTAACCCAGTTCCTTCGTGGTCTGCGCGATGCATCCGCCGTGCGTGTGAACGGTGCCCTTCGGCTTGCCCGTCGTGCCGGAGGTGTAAACGACAAGCGCCACATCTTCCGAATCGCAGATTTCCGTGTTCGCCGCCGCCGGCTGATCGGCGATGAAATCCGCGTACCAGACATCGCGGCCGTCGGTCCACGGCACGTCCACGTTCGCGCGCTTTTGCACGACGACGCGCTCGATATCTGTAGCGATCGCGCACGCGGCGTCGGCCTCGTACTTGATCGCCACGGGCTTGCCGCGGCGAAACGATCCGTCCGCGGTGAAAAGCAGGCGCGCCTTCGCGTCCTGCATCCGCACGGCCAGGGCCGTGGCGCCGAATCCGGAAAACACCGGCACCGCGACCGCGCCGATCTTGAGGATGGCGAAATACGCGGCCATCAGCTCAAGCGTCATCGGCATGTAGAGCCCGACGGCCTCGCCCTTTTCGATGCCGAACGCGCGCATGGCGTTCGCAAGGCGGCAGACTTCTTCGTTCAAGCGCGCGTAGGTCCACATCGTGGGCTCGCGGTCGTCCGATATATGCGTGACGCACGGCTTGTCCCCGCGCCCGTCGCGGATGTGCTTGTCGATCGCGTTCAGGACGATGTTCGTTTTGCCGCCGACAAACCACGTGGCGATCGGAAAGCCGCCCTCGCGCGTCTTCGTGTACGGCGTGTACCACTCGACGCCAAGGTCCTTGAGCGCGACGTCCCAGAAGCGCGACGTGTCCGCGACGGACCACGCGTGCAACTCGCGGTAGTTGTTCGCGCCCGCGATTTTGCAAAGCCGCGCGATGTTCGACGCGGTGAGATATTCTCCCGACGGTCTCCAGATAACTCTGGCCATGTTGCCCCCTCGCGCGGGTCGGCGCTTGACCCGGCTCATGTTGCGCAATCGACCTCGATAATGTACACGAAGCTCCGCTTTTGGACCAAGAATCGCGTCTTTCGAACGCTCCCCAGGAGAGATCATCATGGCCGAGAAAATCACGGTAAAGGACGGCAGGCTCGCCGTCCCCGCAACCCCCATCATTCCGTTTATCGAAGGCGACGGCATCGGCGTGGACATCACCTACGCCATGAAGCTCGTCGTTGACGCCGCGGTGAAAAAGGCCTTTGACGGCACGCGCGCCATCGAGTGGCTCGAGATCCTCGCCGGCGAAAAGGCCTTCAAGGCTACCGGCGAATGGCTTCCGAGGGCGACGACCGACGCCATCAACGAACACGTCGTCTCGATCAAGGGCCCGCTGACCACGCCGGTCGGCGGCGGCATCCGCAGCCTGAACGTGTCGCTGCGCCAGATCCTCGATCTGTACGCGTGCGTCCGCCCGGTGCGCTATTACCAAGGCACGCCGAGCCCCGTGGCGTCCCCCGGCAGCCTCGACGTCGTCATCTACCGCGAGAACACGGAAGACGTTTACGCGGGCATCGAATACGAGGAAGGCACGAAGGAAGCCGCGCAGCTCATCGAGTTCCTGAACGGCACCTACGGCACGAAGATCCGCAAGGATTCCGGCATCGGCATCAAGCCGATGTCGATCTTCGGCACGCGGCGCCTTGTGAAAAAGGCGATCCAGCACGCCGTGGACAAGGGCCGCAAGTCGGTCACGTTCGTTCACAAGGGCAACATCATGAAGTTCACCGAGGGCGCGTTCCGCCAGTGGGGCTACGACGAAGCCCAGGAGAACTTCGGCGCGCTGACGATCACCGAGGACCAGCTCTGGGCGGACTTCGGCGGCAAGCAGCCCGAGGGCAAGGTCGTCATCAAGGACCGGATCGCCGACAGCATGTTCCAGCAGGTGCTCACGCGGGCGGACGAATACGACGTGCTCGCCACGCCGAACCTGAACGGCGACTACCTCTCCGACGCTTGCGCCGCGCAGGTCGGCGGCCTCGGTATGGCGCCGGGCGCGAACATGGCCGACCACGTCGCCCTCTTCGAGGCGACGCACGGCACCGCGCCGAAGTACGCCGGCAAGGACAAGGTCAATCCGGGCAGTCTCATCCTGTCCGCGTGCATGATGCTCGAATACATGGGCTGGGATAAGGCGTCGGGCCTCATCAAGCAGGGCATCGAGCGCTCGATCCTGGAGAAGGTCGTCACCTACGACCTCGCCCGCCAGCTCGACGGCGCGACCGAGGTGAGCTGCTCCGCGTTCGGCGAGCAGATTGTCAAAAACATGTAACACCAATTGGGAATGGCGAATGCGGAATGCGGAATGAATCGCACGCTGCATGCCCCCAACGACGAACCGCGACCGTGAGGGAGCGGGTCATTTGAGATGTCAACGGGCGGCCCTGTTCTCGAAGCAGGGTCGCCCGTTTTTCGTTCGCCTTTCCGTCTTTCAGCCTCTATTCAACAGCCGCAGCAGCCATCGTCGTCGTCATCGTCATCGTCGTCGGCCGCGTCATCGTCATCGTCATCGTCATCGGCCGCGTCATCGTCATCGTCCGCGTCATCGTCATCGGCCGCGTCATCGTCGTCCGCATCATCGTCGTCCGCATCATCGTCGTCCGCGTCGTCGTCGTCCGCGCCGGTCACGGTCACGATGAACGACTGCGAGTCGGTGCCACCGTCGCCGTCATCAACTTCGACGGTGACGTCGTAACCGTCCGGCACGACGCCCGTCGTGTCCCACTCGATTTCGCCGGTATCGGCGTCGACCGTCATGCCGGTCGGGCTCACGGTGAGCGAATAGGCCAATTCGTCGAAGACGTCGGCGTCGGCCGCGTCCACGTCGTAAACGTACATGTCACCCTCGGCCACGGTTGTCACCGCCGTGGAGGTGATTTCAGGATCATCATTGGCGAGTTTGTTGCGATAGGTCTCCATGTTCGGTCCCGACGCATCGATTCCGCCGCCGACAAATACGTAATTTCCCCACAGCGCCGCGAACGGACCGCCGAGCGCTTCTGGTAAGGCTTCGAAGCTCGACCAGGTCCCCTTGGCGTTTTCGAAGGACTGAACGTTCGTCGTGTGATCCGTCCAGCTTGCGAACCGTCCTCCAAAAATGTACGCCGCTCCGTGGAAATCAACGCACCCCGCGTCCCAATACGCGACCGCCTGCACCGGCGTGAGATCCGCCCAGGTGTCGCCGGAAATGTCATAGAGCTGAGGCGTCGCGGAAGGCGGGCTGAACATCAGGCTCGTGGTGCCGCCGGCCAACATGACGTCTCCGCCCGTCAATGTCGCGCAGCCGAACGCAACGACGCTGTTCCCGGCAACGCCGTTTGTCTCGAACGTATCCAGCGCGGGGTCGTAGATCGTCGTCGCCTCGCCCATGCCGGCCGTGTAGATGCGGGCGGACGCCGGGTCAAAAATCGCCGCGCGTGATTCCGCGTTGGTCAATGCGGGAAGCGCCTCGAGCGTGGTCCAGTCCGAAGGTCCCTTCGCGAGCGGATCGAACGAATAGACGGTTGTGATCGGTGCGCCGTTGTTGACGGCGCTCATGATGTAAATCACTTCATCGACAACGGCGCCACGAAGCCGGGCAGGCGCGATCGGCGCGTCGGGCAGGGTATCCCACGTGTTGCCGAGGATGTCGTACACCCGGACTTTCGGGCTGAAGACGAAGCCGTCATCGTCAAATCCGCCGATCACGTAGATCTCGTCCCCGATGACGAACGCCTGGTTCGTTGCCGCGGGAAGGTCGGGAATGATCGAGCTGGTGTCGACCCAGGCCGCGTAAGCCGGCGGCATCGCCATGAACCCCATGACAAACGCGAGCGTCAACGCCGATAACAACGTTCTCATGTCTCACCTCCGATGGAATTGTGGAAAATCAAGTCCTTATGCCGTGCAACGACACGGTCGCGATCGATCGCGAAAGCTGCGTCAGGATATCACTTTCGCGGCAGCCCGGCGGTTTTTTTTCGGCGGACTCTATCGGGATCGATTCTGACCGCCGGCGGCTTGGACATCGCAAACGGCGCCCAATCCTTTCGGCTACGCCGCGTCCGCCTCCGCGGGCTCGATCGCTTCGGTTTCGTCCGGGGCGGGAGGCGGCGCCGTCTCGGCGGATTTCGCCTCGAGCGTCGGCGGCGCGGGGACCGTTTTTTCCGGCTCGCGCCCGGCGGGGAAAAATTTGGCCACGTCGCCGTAACGGCTCGACGGATCGTCGCCCGCCTTGCGCACGAAATCGCGCCACACGCCGGAAAGCGCGCTGATGTTGTGCTGCACGTAGTCGATCTGGATCGGCGGATCGTGGTAGCCGCCCATGAAGCCGCCCGGCGCCTTTTCGGGCGCGGGGAAGAACATCGAATTGACGGTATTGTACTGCGAGCGCAAAAGCACGTTCGCCGCCTGCGCGGCCGCCGTGGCGTATCGCTCGGCGCGCTCCGTTTCGCCGGCGAATCGCGCAAGCCGCGCGAGCGCGTTCAGCGCCTCCACGCGTGACGCGGTCGCGGTCGATGTCGGCTTGCGGTGGAAGGCGCCGAACATATCCGCGCGCTTGGTCTCCACGATCTGGCCGCGCTCCATCGCGTCGCCGATCGTAAACGCATGGGCGAGCAGCGCCGCGTCCTTCGTCACCGGGTATATCTCGTTGGCGGCGATCGACAGCCAGTGGTCGTGGATGATGTCGTCCGCCGTCTTGCCCGCGTCGCGCACCGTGCGCAGATACGCCGCGATACGCGTCGCCGCGTCGATCCACCGCGTGTCGCCGTCGATCTTGTGCAGGCGCACGAGCCCAAGCGCGCACTCGCCGGGGTAATATTGCGAATCGAACGGCTGGTGCACCTTGTCGTCGTAATAGTACTTGCTCGAAAGGCGGCCGTTTTCGTCCAGGTTGAACAGGATGAACCGCGCGAGGGCCTGCATCTTCGGCAGATACGATGCGTCGCCCGTCTGCTCCATGTATTTGGCGAACGCGATGATCGAAAGCCCCGCGCCGCCCGTTTTCGCGACGCGCGCGCCATCGCTTTTTTCGACGAGCGCCAAAAAGTCCGCGCCCGCCGCGCGATCGGAGGGCTTGGGTCCGTCCATCTCCTTTTCGATCCAGCCGAGCGCGGCCTTCACCGCATCGAGCATCGCCGCGTCGCGCGTGATCTCGAAAACCTCGCCCATCGCGTAGGCCGTGCCCGCGTGACGCAGGTGGTTGTAAGCCGCGGAGTCCAGATTGCGCGACGGGTAATAGCGGTAGTTGAAGCGGCCGGTGCGTTTGTCGATGTTGTTTTTCAGCCACTCGCCGCCGGCGATCAGCGCGCGCAGGAGGGAGGCCTCGTCCACCGGCATCTCGAAGAAGTTGACGCCGTAGAGAAGATTCGGCGTCCAGTCCGGCGCCTCGGTGATGCCCGCGGACGTGAAACGCACATACGAGATTTCGGACTTGTCTTGCAGGCTGTCCCGGACGATTTCGCCAATGACGCGGGCGCGCGTCAGGCGCTTCATGCCGGCGGAGTAATAGCGCCCGCCCTCGTCGATCACGTGATACCCCATGATCTCCTGCGGCAGAGCGGCGACGACCGGGTCGGTTTCGAGGATGACCCCCTCGTGCGCGAGGTCATGGCGCCAGCGCGCGCTCATGGTTTTCATCGACGACTCGCTGGTGGAGATGATGACGTCGACGCGCAGCGGAAAGCGCGCGGGGTCGCCTTCCTCATCCAGGCGACGCAGGAGCTTCGCGGCGCGCGACAGCGCGTCCTCGATCGAATCGCCGAAGCCGAAAGCGGTCAGCGCGCGGTCGTTTTCGCGCACGGCGGAGATGAACACGCCGCGCGGCTTTTCGGTATAGACCACCTCATGCAGTTCCGGCTGGCGCTGCCAGACGTCGCCGGCGACCATGGCTCGCGCGGTGGTGAGGATGTGCTGCATGTCCGCGGGCGAAAGCTCGATCGCCGGCAGCAGTTCGTAGTCGGAGAAAGCATATTGTTTCGGCCCCTTTTCGCAACCCGAAACCAGAGCGGCGGCGAGCGCGAAAACGATGGCCCCCATCAGGAATTTTCGCGGATTGGCGTGGGAAACGTGTGGCATAGGCGCGGAATGTAATCAATGAGGAGAAAAGAGGAAAGAGCGGCCACGAGGAAAGAGGAAAGAGGTCATCGCAAGACGAAACCCGATACGTCGGCCCGCCCGGCGAAAGGCGTTGCCGGGGAGCGCCGGATCACGTCGCCCGCGCGCAAGTCCGGGCCGCCTCGGACAACGCGACCGCCTCGGCCGCGGAGACTTTCGCCCGCTTGTAATTGCCGGCGTTGAAAACGTCGCGCGCCTCGGTCGTCTTGATCTGGGCGGCCTCGAATTTCAACGGACAGTTGGTTTTCGCGCCGGCGGCCTCGGCCTCGTCGAAGGCTTTTTGCGCCGCGTCCACGGCCGCCTGAACGTCGAGCTTTTCGTTCGCGCACGCGGTCAGGCCAAGCGCGGCGGCGACGGCGATCGCAGCGACGATCGCGGCAAGGGCGATGACGGAACGATGCATGGCAACCTCCGGATAAGCGGTCCGCGGGCAGCAAGAGTGTAGCGCGATCCGGAGCGCATGAGGACACCGGCCAAACGGCGCCCACGGGCGGATGAGCGGGATAAGCGTGCCGCGTATCAAGCACACTTTTCCCGTACTTCGGCCGGTAAAAAAGTGGCACCCGAACGGGGGCGCCGCCGGTCCTTCGCCCTACCGAAACGCGTTTGCGAGAAGGACCGAGACGCCGGTGAAGATCTTTTTCGCCTCGACCTCCGGGTCGCGCAAGAGGCGCTGGAAGCGCCGGCGAATCGCCCGCGGCGAAAAATAAAACCGCAGCCACGCGTTTTTCAGGACGCGCTTTTGCGTCGCCTGATCCATCTTCGAATGGAATATCTTGGAATCGCTCGTGACGAAAAAGTCTTCCCAACTGCTCGCGAAGATCTCGCCCTTCGACGTCATCTCGTCGTAGAGCGGGCTGCCGGGCATCGGCTTGAAGAGATTGAACGAGGCGAGGTCCGCGTCGAGCTGGGTCGCGAATTTCACGTTCATCTCCGCTTCTTCCTCCCCTTCCCAGGGGAAGCCCAGGATGAAGTTCGCCTTGCACTCGATGCCGTGCTTGCGCGTCAGGCGGCACACCTCCTTGGTACGCTCGATGTCGATGCGCTTTTTGACGCGCTCCTGCGTCTCGGGGACGATCGTCTCCACGCCGTAGATCACGTGGTAGCAGCCCGCGCGCGCCATCAGCTCGAGCAGTTCCTCGTCCACCACGTCCACGCGCGAGAAGCAATTCCACGTGAATTTCAGGCCCTGCCGCAAAATTTCCTCGCACATCACCTTCATGTTGCGCTTGCGGATCGTGGGGCCTTCGTCGAACAGGCGAAAGTCGTTGACGCCATAGCGGCGCTGGCACTCGCGGATTTCGTCGCAGAAGTTTTCCGGCGTGCGATATCGCACGGTGTCGAGAAACACGCTCTTAGAACAGAAGCCGCAGGGGCACGGACACCCGCGCGAGAACAGGATGCCCGTCGTCGGCAGCGAGTGGTAGTTGCCGACATCCGGCACGTAGCGGGTCACCGGGACGGAATCGCGATCCGGAAACGGCAGCGCGTTGAGATCCTTCATCAGCGGGCGTGGCGCGTTAAGACGCACCTCGTCGCCGTCGAGGTAGCCGATGCCGAGGATGTTCGCGATCGAGCCGCCGCGTCCCCATGCGTTCATCAGCTCGGTCAGCGTCTCCTCTCCCTCGCCGTGCACGACGGCGTCGAACACGGGGTATTCGCGAATCGTCTGCTCCGGCAGCGCGGACGGATGAAATCCGCCGAGCACGAGCCTGGCTTTCGGCCATGCCTCGCGCACGCGTTGCGCGATGCGCCCGGCGATCTCCATGTTGGAGGTGTAGGAGGTGATCCCGACGGCCTCGGGCGCATTGCCGTACAGCACGCGGCGAAGCGTATCGCGTGGATTTTTCGTGAGCGTCAGGTCGACGATGTCGGTGCTGTAGCCCTCGCGTTTCAGATACGCGGAGACGGTCATGATCGACATCGGCACCTCGACGCCGGGGAGGTTGAACAGCGTTCCCTCGATGTTCGGCGGCTGAATCAGCAGAAGATCGGACATTACCCCTCCGTGCGGCGCGTCGCCCCTACCACAGGAACGCCTTGCGTACGAACACCTTGGCGAGCCGCGCCATATGCCGCGTCGGCCGCGGCAGCAGGCGCACGAAATTCCACACGCGGCGTGGCGTAAAAAACCGGCGGTACGTGTCGCGGCGAAGCTTGATCACCCATTCGGTCGGAACGTGCGTCAGGTTCACGCGCGACTGCGTGTAGTTGTAGCGGTCGAAGTCGTCGGAGAACTCCACGCCGTCGGCCTTGGCCAAGTCGATGAGCTTGCAGTCCTTGAACGGAATCGCGATGGAAACCGCCAGCGAATGGAGCTTGGATTCGAGCGCAAAACGCATCGTCTCCATCATGTCTTCCTTCGTTTCCGTCGGAAGTCCGAGGATGAACACGCCATGCACCATGACGCCGGCGTCCGCGATCTTGCCGATCATGTGCCTGGTCTTGTCGATGTTCAGATTGCGGTCGATGACCTTCTGCACGCGCGGGCTGCCGGTCTCGATGGCGACCATGCAGCGGTACATGCCGGCTTCCTTGAGCAGCGCGATCGACTCCTCGGTCAGGATGTCCGCACGAAAACCCACGGGGAAGTGGAATTTCAGGTCGAGCTTTTCGTCGATGACGCGCTGGGCGAATTCGTTCACGCGCTTGACCGACAGGTTGAACATGTCATCGACAGGCACGATCTCCCTGACCCCGTAGCGTTCCTTCAGCATGTGCAACTCGCCCATGACGTTGTCGAGGCTCCGCACGCGCCACCGCTTGCCGAGCGTGCGGTGGCAATAGGCGCAGCGATACGGGCAGCCGCGGCTTGTCGTGATGGTGGCGTATTGCTTTTCCGCGTACACCCACGCAATGCGCGGCTTGTCCCAGTACACCGACGGCGGCACGAGGTCGTAGGCGGGGTATTCGAGCGCGTCGAGATCCTGCAACAGCGGGCGCTCGGGCGAAAACATCACGGTGTCGCCGTCGCGGAACGCGAGGCCGGGGATCTCGTGCATTTGCTTGCCGCTTCGCTCGCCGTGGATGAGATCGGCGAACGTCTCCTCCCCCTCGTTCAGGATCACCGCGTCGAGATCGCGGTTTTGCAGCAGCAGATCCTCGCGATACGCGGTGGCGTGCGGGCCGCCGGCGACGATGCGCGCGTTCTTGTTGGCGGCGCGGATACCGTTCGCGAGCTCGTGCATGGCGCGCGAGTCGTAGGTGATCGCGCCGATACCGACATACGGCGTGGGGTTTTTCCGATAGGCGTCCACGACCCTCGGCACGGTCAGGTCGTAGCCCTTCATGTCGTACACGACCGGGTCGATACCGGCGGCGCGCAGGTTCGACGCCAGATACAAGACTCCCAACGGAGGCGCCTTTTCGACGTCCGGATGGAAGATCGACGATTGAATCAGACTGACGTCAGCCATGGTTCCCAAACTTTCGCGCCGGCGCGCCACGCCCGGTTCGCGTCCCGCCGCGAAGGATCGAGCGTAACAAATCCGGCGCGGGCCGCGAAGCGATCACATGTACTCCAGCACTTTTGTGAAGATGAATTTGAACTGACCGAACGTCTTGAATTTCGTGACGAACCGGAAAAACTGCCGGGGGCGCAGATAAAACAGCGACATCGCCTTCAAGCGCAGCAGTTGCAGCCGCCACACGGGCAGCTCGCAATACGAGAAATTGAATTTTTCGAAGTGATGCTGATCCCAGGGAATCGTCTGAAGCTGTCCCCATTCCTCAAGGCGCCTTGTGATCGGCGTGCCGGGAAACGGCATGAACGGATGGAAATGCGCCTGATCCAGCCCCAGCTCCAGCGACAGGCGGATCGTCTCGTTCATCTCGGCCTTCGTCTCGGTCGGGTAACCGAGGATGAAAAGGCCGATGGTGTCGAAGCCCTTCCGTCGAATGAGGCCGACCTTCTCCCTGACGAGTTCGGTCGTGACGCCCTTGCGCATGAACTTCTGCACGCGGCGGCTGCCCGCCTCGATGCCGACGGTGATCTCGTACATGCCGATCGACTTCAGAAGATCGAGCAGCTCCTCGTCGATGAGCTGCAGGTGGATGCCGATCGGCATGCTGACGATCAGATCCCAGTTCCGCCGTTTGAACTCCTCCACGAACGCGCGCACGTAACCGCGCTCGGTCGGGAAGTTGTCGTCCACGAAGCGGATCTCCGAAAATCCGAACTTGCGATGCAGGATCTCGATGTCTTCCATGACGTAATCGACGCTGTGCCGCCGCGTTTTCGCGCCGAACAGGATGTGATCGGTGCAGAATTCGCAGTGGAATGGGCAGCCGCGGCTCGAGATGACGATCGCCGCGGGCGCGCGGCGCGAACCGCCGGCGAGGTTTTCGCCGTGGTAGCTTCGCGGGTCGAGTTCGTCCCAGTCGATATGCCCGAACGCATCGAGGTTTTGCGGAAACACACGATCGTTGACGCGAATCGTCTCGCCGTCGCGCCAGGCCAACCCCGGAATATCCTCCAGGCGCACTCCGTTCGCGCGGGAATGCGCCTTCATCAAAAGCGGCAGCGCCTCCTCCCCCTCGCCGGAGATGACGTAGTCAAGACGCGGGGCCAGGCGCAGCGTCTCTTCCGGGATCGCGGACGGGTGCGGCCCGCCGATCACGAACGGCACGCCGCGCGGAAGAAACGATCCCATCTCGTCGACAAGCTGCATCGTCTGCGCGAAATCGCGCGAGTAGCTCGAAAAGCCGACAATATCCGGCGGGCGGCGGCGAATGTCGTCGTAGTACGATTCCCTGGTCAGATCGCCATGGCCGACGTCACGGATGCGCGCCTCGTAGCCCGCGTTTCGCACCGTGCGGGCCATGTAACCAAGACCCAACGGCGCGATCGATGAAAACATGTATTTCGTGAGGTTGGGTCGGACCAGATCGACACGCATGGGTCTTTCGCGGCCACGCCGCTACGTGGCGTACTCCCATAGCTTTTCCATGAGGAATTTCGCCTGCCCGAACGAGCGCAGGCGTTTCAGGTTGCGCATGAACGCGCGCGGGCGGAACCAGAAGGTGACGATCGCCTTGAGACGCAGGTACTTCAGCGTCCGCGGCGATACCTTGCAGTAGGAGTAGTTCACGTTCTCCAGGTGGATGTGCTCCCACGGGTGTTCGCGCAAGAGCCCCCAGTCGGCCAGGCGGCGCGTGATCTTCGTGCCCGGAAATGGCGTGAAGACGTTGAAGTGCGCGCCGGTCAGATCGAGCTCGCGCGCGAAGCGGATCGTATCCTCGATCTCCGCGCGCGTCTCGGTGGGATATCCCAGGATGAAAAACGCGGTCGTTTGCAGGCCCTTCGATTGCACGAGCTTGATCTTCTCGCGCACCACGTCTTTCGTGATGTTCTTGCGGATCATCTTCAGAACGCGCTCGTTGCCCGATTCGATGCCGCACGAGAACGAATACAGCCCGACGGACTTCAGCGCGTCGAGAACCTCGCCATCCACAAGGCGCAGGTGGATGCCCGCGGGAAACGAGATGGCGATATCGAAGTTCTTGCGCCGAAGCGCGTCGCAAAACTCCAGCACGTAGGATTTTTGCGTCGGAAAGTTGTCGTCCATGAAACGGATTTCGCGGAAGCCATATTTCTTGTGCAAAAGCTCGACGTCCTCGAGCAGGTGCTCGATCCCGTGGCGCCGAACGCGGTGGCCGTTGACCTCCGGCACCGAGCAGAACTCGCAGATGTACGGGCAACCGCGGCTGGCGAGCATCAGCGCCGCGGGCGCGTATTTCGTGAATCCGCCGAGGTTCTCGGCCTTGTACGTCCAGGGGCGCATGCCCTCCCAGTCGACGTGGCCAAGCGCGTCCAGGTCGGGCGGGAGCGTCGCCTCGTTCTTACGGACCTTGCCGCCCTCGCGCCACGCGAGGCCCGGGATGGTGTCGAGCACGGCGCCGGTGCGTCCCTCGAGCGCGTTCGCGAGCCGCGGCATCGATTCGTCGGCTTCGCCCATCAGCACAAAATCGACGCCCGGCAGAAAATCGAGCGTCTGCTCCGGTTCGAGCGTCGGGTGCCAGCCGCCGGCGACAAATGCGGTCGTGTCCGGCACGTGCTTTCGCGTTTCCTCGATCAAATCCCGCGCGCCGGGAAGCGTGCGCGAATAAATCTGAAAGCCGAGAAGCCCCGGGGGATCTCGGTGCAGGTCCGCGAAGAACTTCTCTTTCGTGTACCCCTCGTGGCCGATGTCCGCCCAAAGCACCGAATGGCCGGCGCGTTTGAGCGTGGTGCTCAAATAACCGAATCCCAAGGGAGGGATGCAGGTATAGAAATAGCGCGAGGCGCTGGGTCTGACGAGAACGGTTTTCATGCACCTTTTTCCGGTTTCATCACCGTGCCGGAACGCCATGGCGAAACGACGTACGTTACCACGGCGCGCTCACCCGGACCAAGGTGGCGCGGCTCACGTTTCAGGCCCGGAAGCGCCTGGCGGCCGGCTCACGGCACGCTCGATCTGCGTTTGCGAATAGACATCCACACCCACCCTGGGCTCCGGCAAAAAGGCGTCGCGATACGCGCGATAGTGGTTTTTCATCAGCTCGTCCCGGTGCTCCCGCAGGAAGGAGCGGACCTCGCCGTTCATCTCCGTCGGTTCGCCAAGCCGCCAGACGATGTAACCGTCGACAAAGATCGTGGCACCGTAGTCGGCGCGGTCGTTCACCATCTCCACGGCGTCGAGGTAAGCCGACCGGTCGCGCAGATATTCGAAGGCGAACAGGTCCACGAAGATGTACGCCTCGCGCACCTTGTCGAGGTTCCACTCGAACGCGCGTTGATCCGCGCGGCGCCCGACCGCGGGTGGATAAAGGTTCCACTGCGCGCGCAGCGACGCGTGCCGCGGGATGAGCGCGGCGACCTCCCAGCCCAGACGGTCGTGCTCGGTCATGTCGTAGTAGCGGTCGTCGAAGTGGATGTTGCCGGGGATCGGCCCGGCGATCATCGTCGGCCACAACACACGCACGGCGATTCCCGCGACGAGCACGGCGACGGCGGCCTGCCACGCGCGGGCCTCGCCGCGCCGCGCGGCCGCGTTGATGATCCGCGCCGCGCCGACGGCAAATCCCGCCATGAGAAATCCGACGATGAACAGGTGGTTGTTATGAAGGAAGACCAGCGGATGGAAGACGGCCGGATACGCATTCTGGAAATACTGGCCGTGGATCATGCTCGTCGTGGACATGAGGATGAGCCCAATGTCCGGAAGCGCACCCCAGAAATATCGCCCCGCCGCCGCCGGCAAGAACAGAAGCGACCCCAGCAGCACCACGTGCGCGAGGTTCGCGGGGCTCAGCATCTGCGCGATCGTGTGGATCGGCCGCGTGAAGATCGTCGCGATCGCCTGGCCGACGTCCTCGCCGTAGAGCGCGATGTGCAGCATCTCGGTGGTGATCGTCAGGTTGGCGCGCGAGGCGATGTAGCCCATGACGCTCCCCAGCGACACAAACAGGAAAAGCGCGGCGAAAAAGACCCCCATGCCCCAGCGCTGCCGCGGAGCCATCACCCAAAACAGCAGCCCGGTGAACGCGACCGAGAGCATCATCGTCACCTTGCCGAGACCCGCGAGCACGAGCAGCGTCGCGGCCAGCTTCGTTCGCCCGTGCCTCTGGGCGAGCACGAATCCGACAACGCACGGCGCGGCGAAAAGGCTTGGCCGAAACCCGAATGTGAACAATGTCCAGAGGTAGGGATTGGCCGCCAGCGCGACCGTTGCGGCGAACGACGCCCACGGCCGCCGCGTCAGCCGCAGGAGGACGAGATACGCCAGAAACACCGCGACGCACAAATAGAGTCCCTGCAGCGCGAACAGCGCGCGCGGGTGCGGATAAATTCGCCACGCCGCGATCGCAAGCAGGTTGCTCGGTTCCTGAAACGTCGCGAAGAAAAGGTAGGGGTCTTTCTCGTACAGATTCCCGAAGCCGCCCTGCCGGATCGTATTGTAGTAGTGCGTGACGTGCTGCAGATCGAAGTGCGTCACATCCAGACTAAGATATTTGCGGTTATTGAAATGGATCGTCAGCGCGTAAAGCGCGACGGCCGCGATCAACGCGAGGGCCGTCGCGGCCCGCGCACCCGGCGCCGGCGCACCCGATGCGAACTTCGGGCTCGTCAGTTCGTCGGGCATTTCCCCGCGATCTCCGTGCACGCGTTTCCGAGGATGCAGCCGACGCGCTCGCGCGACCAGCCGGCCTCGCAGGACGTGACGCATCCATCGACCTCCCACGCGTTCACCAGGCCGCAGCCGGCGAGCTTGCGGCACGAGGGGACGCACAGCGCGGACGACGCCAGACCTTCGTCCTCGGGCGCGGGCGATTCGGCGTCCTCGCCCGTGTCCCGGCTCCCGTCTTCACCGTCCGTCGTCGGGGTGCTCCCGCCCGCCGGCGCGCCGGTTCCGTCCAGGCACGCGGTGAGCGTCGTGCAGTCGCCCTCGGCCAGACACGCGCGCTCGGCGCCGGTGAAAATATCCTCGCACTGCCGCGAGCAAGCCTCGTAATCGGCGACGTCGAACGCGCCGCAGGCGATCAGGATCGCGCAGATGTCGGGGCATTGGACGGCCGGCTCGTCAAAGCAGGCCGTCGCGCTCTCGCAGGAGACGGAATCCGCCAGGCAAATCGCCAGCGGCTCGCTCCATTCGGCCTCGCAACTTGCGAGGCACGCCTCGGTCGTCGTGCTCGTCAACTCGCAATCGAACGCCACCGCGCACGCTTCGTAACATAACTCCTCGGCCAGCAGGCCTTCAAAGCAGTACGACATCACCTCGTCGCACGCACGATCCATGATGCAGTGGCGAAGCGGCGTTTCGAAATCCGTCGCGCAGGTTGCGTAACACGCCGTCAGATCGCCCGTCTCCTCGATGATCCCGCAGGCGGACATCTTTTCGCAGACGGCCGGGCATGGCGCGCGCGTCTCCCGGTCCAGGCACGCGGCCACGGCCGGCCCGCACGAAACGACGTCAAGACACGCGCGCTCGCGGCGCGACCAGGATTCGATGCAGACCGTCTCGCAATCGCCGCCAAGGTCGAGCCATTCACACCCGGCGAGGCGATCGCACACGCTCGTGCACAGCTCGTCGTCGGTCGGCTCGAAGCATTCCGTCTCGATGCGGTCGCACGCCACCGTCGCGACGCACGCGCGCGTCGGAGCGTCCCACACATCGACGCACCACGGTTCGCACATCTCCATATCGTCAAGCAGCCCGCATTCGACGACGCGCTCGCACGGCGCCCGGCAGGCCACGCGCAGCGGATCGGGCGTCGCCGCGGGCGGCGGCGACTCCGGCGGCGCGAACGCGAGCGGCGCACCGCCGTTTTCGAAGGGGTCGGGCGCGAGCGCGCCGATCAGCAATACGAAAAGCAAACCCGTCGCAGCCGCGAAAAATGCCGCGAGGCGCTCCATGCGGCGCGCGCGGGCGGTATCGTCGGTTTCGTTGGTCATTGGAAGTTCGGATGATCCGGGCGGCATATTAGAGGCAATTTCGAGGAGGCCGAAAGGCTGGACGACGGCGACAATATCGCCTTACGGTCACGGTTTGGGCCTGACGCGATTCCCGGCCGTGATCCTGAGTCCGCATTCGCGCCCCAAAGTCGCCGATGTAAGCGCGCGAACATTCGAAAATCGCGGCGCTGTTTCTTTCAAACGCGTAACCGCGCTAGTATCGACCGACCATGGCGCGTATCGCACTCGTTCAGCCGATGACCAACATTTTCGACGCCGGGAAAAAGCTCCCGACGCCGCCGATCTCGCTGCTTTGCGCGGCGCGTTACCTGCACCCGGACCACGACGTGCGCATCGTGGACGTGCGCATCGACAAGGACTGGCGCGGCACGCTCGCGCGGTTGATCGACGAGGGCGTGTCGGTCGTCGGCACCCATAGCATCACGGGGGACCAGATCTTCTCCGCGCTCGACGTGACACGCTTCGTGAAAAGCGTGAAGCCCAACCTGCCCGTCATCTGGGGCGGTATCCACGGCACGCTCTTCCCCGATCAGGTGCTCGAGGAGCCGAGCGTCAACTACGTCGTGCGCTTCGAGGGCGAGCACACCTTCCGCGAACTCGTCGATACGATCCTCGACGGCGGCGATGTCTCCGGCGTCGCGGGCGTGTCGCGGCGCATCGACGGGCAAAACCTGCACAACGCGGAACGGCCGTTCGTGTCGATGGACGAATTGCCCGACATCCCGTTCGAGCTTTTGCGGCGCAATCCGTGGTTTCTCGTCGACGGCAAGCCGACCGTTTACATGGAGACGAGCCGAGGCTGCCAGTCGGCGTGCACCTACTGCTACAACAACTCGTATCACAAACGCTCGTGGCGCGGCCAAAAAGCCGAGACGGTGCTCGGCGTGCTCGATCGCCTGCACGCGAAGATCCCCGAGGTGAAGCATCTCTCGTTCGTCGACGACAATTTCTTCGGCGCGCGCCGGCGCACGGCCGAACTGCTCGACGGTCTGATCGCGCGCGGCGCGCCGTTCACCTACCAGGTGCAGGGCGCGCACATCGGCGTCGTCGGCAAGATGGAGCGCGAGGACTTCGAGCGCCTGCGCGCGTCCGGGTGCGTCCGCCTGGATATGGGCGCGGAGAGCGGATCGGAGACGCTGCTACGCCAGGTCCTCAAGATCACGAGCCCCGAGCGCATTCTGCGCATCAACGCGATGTGCCGCGAGGTCGGCATCACGCCGTGGTTCAACCTCATGACCGGCATGCCGCAGGAAACCGAGAACGACCTTCGGCTGACGATCGATCTGGGGCTTCGCATCACGCGCGAGAACCCGCGCGGGCTGGTCTCGCCGTTTTACATCTACGCGCCCTACCCCGGCACGAACCTGTTCGCGACGGCCGAGCAGCTCGGTTTCGCGCCGCCCAAGTCCATCAATGACTGGCGAGGCCTGCACTCCGGCGACCGCGCGACGCCGTGGCTCAACAAGGCGGGCCGGCAATTGCGCAAGTCGGTGTATTTCCTGTCGATCTTCATCGATCGCAAACTCGAGTTCTACGATTCGACGCCACTCACGAAACTCGCCGCGCGCTTGTATCGCCCCATCGCGCGCCTGCGCATGAAGTACCGGTTCTTCCGCCTGATGCCGGAAAAATACGTGTTCTTCCGCGCGTTCAATATTTCGTAGTTCCCGACCCCAGCGCCAGGATATCAGGGCCGCAAACGAAGCCGCCGCAGGCGGCAAAGTGCGCGGTCGATACCGCCCCGGCATCGCCGCTCTCGCTGTTCGTTGTGCTGATGCGGCGCCGACCGCGCACTCCGCTGCGCTCCGTTTGCGGCCCTGACATCGCGTGCCGACGGCGCGCTCCGTTCGCGGCTCCGACATCGCTCCCTTGCCCCGCCGCGCCGCGCTCGCCAACATAGCCGCATGATCCATCCGGCGCGGCGCGCGTGAGCATCCTCGACGACGCATTTTCCGAACGCGGCGGCATCGTGCGCAACGTCGCGGTCGCGCTCGCGTTTGTCGCCATCGCGCTTGCCGGCGCGTGGATGCGCGTGCCGATCCTGGACGACGTCATCTGCGATCCGGATGTCGCGGGCGCGGCTTACAGCGCGCAGTTCTTCTTTGAGCCCGGCTCCGTCTACGCGAACGCGGTCGAAACCAAGCCGCCGCTGACGTATCTGCTCTTCGAGATCATCTTCCGCCTGTTTGGCCGCTCGATGTACCCCGTGTGGATCTTCGCGATCTTCTACCACGCCGCGTGCTCGCTTCTGGCGTTTCTCATCGTGCGGCGGCTTGCCGGCGTCGCCGGCGGCGTGGCCGCGGCGTTTCTCTACGCGACGTATTCGACGATCACCACCGGCAACGGGCTTTGCGCGAATTTCGAAACATGGACGATCCTGCCGACGCTGTTGGCGCTCTACCTGCTCATCGGCGCTTTCACGCGGCCGATCCAGAAACGCGCGCACCTGTTTTTCGCGGGCGCGTTCGTCTCCGTCGCGGCGATGTTCAAGCAGCAGGCGGCGATGTACGTCATCGCGTTCGGCATCGCGGTGATCGCCGAATCGCTGTTCGCGCCGCGCAGCCGCAAGACCGCACCCATGCCGGTCGCCGTGGCGCTCTATATCGCCGGGGGCCTCGTGGCGGCGCTGCCGGTCGCGCTGTACTTCGCTTCAAAGGGCGGGCTCGACGACCTGGTCCGCGCGCTCAATCCAGCGAACTACCTGGGCTACGCCTCCACCGAGGGCTGGGGCTTTTTGACGATCCAGCTTCAGGATTCGCTGTGGCCGTTTTTCCGAAACGTCCAGACGCTTTTGTTCCTCGTGTACCTCGCGCTGATTCCGCTGCCGCTGCCGCCGGGCGAGATGGCCGAGGACCTGCGCCGCGGGCGCTTCCTCATTCCCGCGTACACACTGGCGACGCTGTTCGCCGTCTTCGCGGGCACGAAGTTTTTCGACCACTACTTCATCCTTTTGGTGCCGATGCTTGTCATCCTCGCGTCGAGGTTTGTCGGCCGCGTCGCGATGACCGACGAAGTGCGCCCGGTGCTAAAGGCGCTGGTGCTTTTCATGCTCGTCCCCATCGCGGGGCAGGACCTGCACCTGGAAACCAGCTCCGCGACGCAGGCGACCGCCAACGTGGTTTCGACCGGCCGCGCGAACTGGACCGAGTCCGCGGACTTTTCGTGGGAGGAAACCAAGGCGCCACGCTTTTCGACGTTCAGCAAGCGCGCGAAGAAACTCGGCGAGTGCCTCTCGCAAAACGCCGCGCCCGGCGACACGATCTTCGTTTGGGACTACGCGCCCCACGTCTATTTCTATTCGGGCCTGCGCGCGCCGACGCGGCACTTCATGTATTTCGATGTCGCGGTCGATCTGCCGCTCGGCTCGGGCCGGTGGCACGCCGCGGAATCCGCGCGCGTGCGCGAAAACCGCGACGAGCTGATGCGCGATCTGGAGAACGCGAAACCGCTCTACTTCGTCACGTTTGAGCCGCCGGACCCGCGCAAGATCTGGCTGCACATCACCGACCCCGCCCCGCTGTTCGACGACCTCGACCGCTTCCGCGCCGCAAACTACGCGCATGATGCTGAATGCGCCGATCGGTACTTTGTCGTGTGGAAACGGGCCGGGAGCGCAGG
The DNA here is from genome assembly GCA_019912885.1 of bacterium. Lineage (NCBI taxonomy): Bacteria > bacterium. Next base: position 12,024 of record JAIOHV010000048.1, on the reverse strand, counting down.
CGTCTCGCCTGCTTCGATTGCGACGCGCCGGGAGCGCAGGCGTCTCGCCTGCTTCGAAAAAGAGGCATAATCACGGCGATGCCCGACCAATATCGCCACGGCTGGCACTCGCGCGGTTATCTCCCGCATTTCGACAGCGCGTTCGCGACGCAACTCGTCACATATCGCCTTGCCGACGCCATGCCTCGCGATGTCGTCGAACGATTGCGCCTTTCCGCCGAACACGAAGGCGATGCCGCGTTACGAAAGAGGCTCGATTCGTACCTCGACGCGGGCCGGGGCGCGTGCTGGCTGGCGCAAGAGAACATCGCGGAGATCGTCGTAAACGCGTGGAAGCACTTTGACGGCGACCGCTATCGCTTACACGCGTGGGTCGTCATGCCAAACCACGTGCACGTGATCGTGCAGCCGATAGCGCCGCATCTGCTCGCGAAAATCGTTCAATCGTGGAAGTCGTTTACGGCGAAGCAAATCAACAAGGCCGTGGGTCGCGAAGGCCAAGTGTGGCAGGTCGAATATTGGGATCGATTCATTCGGAACGAAGAGCACTACAAAAGCGCGGTCACTTATATTCACGAAAATCCGGTGGTCGCGGGCCTGGTCGCGCGGGCGGACGAATGGAAATGGAGTAGCGCGAATGCTCACGCGAGCGGCGACGAGTGAATCGAAGCACGCGGGACGCCTGCGCTCCCAGGAAGTCGCAAACTAAGCAGGCGGGACGCCTGCGCTCCCGGCGCGCGCTCCCCCCGGCTATGCCTCCGCGGGCCGCGAGCGCGAGAGCAGTGTGCGGGCGTAGGCGGCGCGTTTGCGGATGGCCGCGAAGGACGTGATGCCGCCCAGGTGCTGGAGGATCTTGCGCGGGCGCAGGTAGTGGCGGCGGTACATCTGTTTGGCGATGCCGAAAAGCTCGTCCGCGGGCGGCGCCTCGGGCCACGTGGGCACGGTGAACGGCCGCGTCGGGTTTGCGGAAAACGCGCGCCAGTGATCTTGCGCGTAGAGCCCCTTGGCCACGCCCTCGTCGTAGAAATCCGTCGCCGGATACGCCACGAACACGGAAACATGCACGTGGTCCGGGTCGATTTGACGCAGAAAGTCCCGCGAGGCGCGCAGGTCGTCGATCGTCTCGTCCGGATTGCCGACCATCATGTACGCGAGGCTACGCAGCCCCACCTTTTTCGTCAGCGCGAACATGTCGCGGATGACGGCGGGATCCTTGATGGGGCGGTTCATGCGCTTCAAGACGCGCTCCGAGCCGGACTCGACGCCGAACGTGATAATCGAACATCCGGCGTCCTTCATCGAACGCAGGACTTCCTCATCGACCGTGTTGATCGTCGCGCGCGCCATCCACTCGAAGCAGAGCTTCTCGTCCTTGATACGGTCGCACAACTCGAGAACGCGCTTGCGCTTGATGGTCAGCACCTCGTCGTAAAACAGGATGCTGCGATAACCGAGATCGAGGCAATGACGCACATCCGAAACAATGCGTTCCGGGCTGTGGTAGCGGTATTTCTTGCCCGTCACCGAATGGCTGCAAAAGTGGCAGCGGAACGGGCACCCGCGCGAGGTGACCATCAGCATCGTCGGGTGCGTGTCGGTGATGACCGACGAATAAAGCGCCGGATCGAGCGCCTCGTACGCGGGACGCGGCACGGAATCCAGATCGGCGATCGGCGTCGCGAAGCCCGTGCTGACGACTTCGCCACCCGCGCGCGCCATGATCCCCGGCACGTTCGCGAGCGCGGCGGGATTGTCGATCGAACGCAGGTACGCGGGAAAGCTTTCCTCCGCCTCGCCGAGGAACACGGCATCGACGCCCGGCAGGTTGAACGTCTCTTCCGGATAGAGATACGGCTGCAAGCCTCCGATGACGATCTTCGCGCGCGGTGCTGCCTTCTTCGCGGCCGCGAGATTTTCCATGACGTCCGGCAGGTTGAACGTGATGCACGTGATCGCGACGACGTCGGGATCGTACGCGGCGACGTGGCACTCGATGCCCGCCGCGTCGAGATCGAGCGCGTGCGCGTCGAGCACGCGCACGTCGACGCCGGGAACCAGTCGCGCGGCGGCCGCGATGTAGAGCAGGCCGACGGGTTGATTCTTGCCGCGCACCTTTTCGATTTCCTTCGGCAGGTTCGCCTGAAGGATCTTGCGCTCGGAGGGGTTGAGCAGAAGAACGCGCATCAACTCGTCGGGCCGGTCGCCACCGCTTTCGCGAAATCCGCGCCGGGCGCGCGGCGGAGAAGCTCAAACCGCCCCGAGAAATCCGCGTCGCACGCGGCCAGGCACGGCTTGTCGTTGTCGGCGAATTCCGGCACGCCCCCCATGCGGCGCCAGATATCGGCAAGCGGCTCGTGCAAAAGGTTGCCGAAAGAGCCTTGCAGCACCGCGCACGGAAAGACGTCGCCGTAGGGCGTGACGTAGATTTTTTCCGAGCCCGCCGGGCAGCCCTCGCCCGCGAAGTTGTTGCTGCCTTCCCAGCGCACGCCGGGCATGCGCATGAGCTTTCCGAACGCGCGGCGCTCCGTGTCCGAGACGTTCGGCGCGCGGCACGACCAGTTGGCGCCGACCATGTACGACCAGTTGACGGTCAGCGTGCCGCCGAGCTTTTTCGCGAGGCGCGCGGTGCGAAAGATCGAGCCGTCTTCCGCGTTTTCGCGCGTGAGGATCGTGGTGAAAAAGATCGGGATGCCCGCGCCGTGGAGCGCTTCGACCGACGCCATCAATTTGTCGAACGCGCCCTCCCGGCCGCGGGAGGCGTCGTGCGTTTCGGCGTCCGGACCGTCGAGCGAAAGCAGCACGATCGCGACGCGCGCCTTCTCGAGTTCGCGCGCGACGCTCGCGTCGATCGAAAGGCCGTGGCTGGCGAGCGTCACCAGCAGATCGCGCCGGCGCGCCGCGCGCGAGGCGATCTCGAAGATGTCCTCGCGCATCAGCGCCTCGCCGCCCGTGAGGTTGACGAAGATCGCTCCGAGGCTCGCGATGGCGTCGATGGCGGCGACGGCCTGGCTCGTTTCCATCTCGCGCCGCGCGCGGTCGATGAGCGGTTTGGTCAGGCAGAAATCGCAATCGAGCTGGCAGCGATACGTGACGCAGAACTCCGCGCCACGCAGCGGCCGGCGTTCACCGCGCCACGCGCGCACGTAACCCTTCGCCATGCGCGGAAGCACGAGCGGAAATTTCGCGGCGAGCCGCATCTCGGCAAGGTGTCTGGCGCCGGCGGCGGCCATCAGTTCCCCTGCGTCGAAAACGCCGGATGCTGCTCCACGGGCATCGGATGCACGGCGCCTTTCACGACCGGCTCGATGTAAACGCGGTAGAACTCCGGGTTCTCCGCGACGAGGCAATGATCGTGAATCTTGTTGAAGGGGCTGGTCGTCAGCATTTCGTTCCAGATCACCGCCAGCGGTTTCTCCGTGACGTTGCCGAACGAGATGTGCGTGAAGTTGCACGGCATGATGTCGCCGTACGGGCTGATGTAGAGCTTTTCGATGCCCGCCGGGCAGCCGTCCTTGAAGTAGTTGGACGAGCCTTCCCAACGTACGTTGGAAAACGCCATCAGCTTGCGATGGAAATCCTTGCCCTCGGCGTCCAGGTGCACGTCCGCGCCGTCCCATCCGCCGATCTGGAACGGCGGATTGATCGTCAGCATCGCGCGCTTTTGCGAGGCGAGCTCGATCATCTTGTAGATGTCGCCGTTTATCATGTTCTCGCGCGTCAGGATCGTGTTGAGGAACACCTCGATGCCCGCGTCGGTCAGGTGATCGATGGCGTGCATCAGGCGCTCGTAGCAGCCCTTCAGGCCGCGGCTCTTGTCGTGCGTCGCCGCGTCCGCGGAATCCAGGCTCATCGTCACGACACGCACGCCCCACCGGGCGAGATCGCGCGCCTTTTGCGGCGAGATCGGCGCTCCGTTGGTCGCCAGCGACACGACGGTCTTTTTGGGATTGCACGCGGCGACGAGATCCGACAGGAACGGCACCATGATCGCTTCGCCGCCGGTGAGGTTGATGTTCAGCGCGCCGAGCTCGATCGTCTGACGCAGCGTGTCCTGCATCTGCGCGACGGTCATCAACGGCCGGTTGGGGTGATTCGCGCCGAGCTTGGTGATGGAGCAATGCCCGCACTTGGCGAAGCAATCGAAGTTGCACGCGAACTCGATAAAACGCAGCCGCGGCTGGCCGAGCATCAGGCGGACGTAGTTTTCCGCCGCGCGCGGCATGACGCCCGGGAACATCCACACGTACCGGATGTGCTTGCGCACGCGATCGACGAATCCCGGTTGCACTCCGATTTGATAGGGCATGCGCACTCCCCGTTCGTTCATCGCATGCTAAGCCCCCGGGTCCGCTTCCCGCAAGCCCGAAAACGTTCGGCGCGGCGCACGGATTTTGATTTGCCTCGAGCCTTGCCCGCGAGGCGCGCCGCGGACCGATTCCCTTTCCGGACGGCTTTCTTGATCGGCCAGCGCGCCGACACATCGAAAAAATTCCTTGCCACGGCGAACTTTCCGCGCTAAAAGATATTACCAAGAAAAGAATTTGCGCCCTACGTAACCAATTTCCCGTTCGCGATGACGGGCCGATGGACGTTGCGAATTGCGTCATCCGGTCCCGCCTCGCGGGAAAAATTTTTCTGGTACGCTTGATGACCTTTTTCATCGTACGAACCGAAATTGGCGGAAGGTTTTTTCATGGCGCGCGTTCTTTTGATCAAGCCCCGTCTCGGGCGCCGACAGGAGTTTGGGACATCTATGGGCCCGCCGATGGGGCTCATCGGTCTGGCCGCGTACGCGCGTGCCAACCGGCCGGGGCGCGACGACTTCCATCTCGTTGACGAGCGCATCGCGCCGCTTACGCCGGCGGACTACGAGCGACTTCTCGCGGATTTTTCGCCTGACTTTGTCGCCATGTCCGTGCTGACCGCGGAGGCCGCGCGCGCCGGCGCGCTCGTCCGCCTTCTCAAACGTCTCGCGCCAAATACGCCCGTTGCGATCGGCGGGCCGCACGCGAGCGCCTGTGGCGTTTCCCTGCTGGAGGACATGCCCGTCGATTTCGTCGTCGCCGGCGAGGGTGAACGCGCTTTCGTCCGCCTTATCGACAACGCGAACGGCGCGCCGGTCGAAGAACTCGCGGGAACGAGCGGGCTTTCGTTTCGCCATCGCGGCGAGATTTGCACGACGGACGCGAATCGCGATCTGATCGAAGACCTGGACACGCTGCCGATCCCGGCGTGGGACCTCGTGGACCTCGATACGTACGAGATCTCGCGCCGCATGACGCCGGTCATCCTCGGGCGTTATGGCGTGCTGTTCACCTCGCGCGGGTGCCCGTACCGCTGCACGTACTGCCATGACATCTTTACCAAGAAATTTCGCGCGCAGAGCCCCGCGCGCGTCGTCGACGAGATCGAATACCTCATCGAAAACCACGGCGTAAATGAGTTCGAGGTGATCGACGACATTTTCAATCTCAAGCGCGAACGCGTCTTGGCGATCTGCGAGGAGATCAGGCGCCGCCGCCTTGTGACGCGGTTTTCCTTCCCCAACGGCGTGCGCGCCGACCGGCTCGACGAAGAGGTGTTGCGCGCGCTCGCGTCCGTGGGAACCTTCTCGATGGCTCTCGCGGTCGAGACGGCGAGCCCGCGGCTGCAGAAGTACATTGAGAAGCACAACAACCTCGACCGCGTGAAACGGACGGTCGAAATCGCGGACAGACTCGGCATCTTCACCTGGGGATTTTTCATGCTCGGCTTCCCCACGGAAACGCGTGCGGAAATGCGAAAGACCGTACGATTCGCGGCACGCTCCAAATTCTGCGCCGCTTTGTTTTTTCAGGTGACGCCATTCGCCGGTACGGAAATGACACGCCGGCAGATCCCGCCAGGTGCGCTCGACTTCGTGGCGCACATGCGCGCGGCCGCGCTCACCGGCGAGGGTCCGTTTGGGGATTACTACTGGCAACGCAGCCGCATCTCCAACGTCGGGCCGACGGAGCTTGGTCTGCGCATGGCTGTCGCGAACCTGCGTTTTTACCTGGGGCCGCGGCGCGTCGTGCGGATCGTGCGGCGATTTTCCGGGCGGCGTGTGCAATTGGTGCACGGATTCGTCAACCTGATGGCATATTGTCTCGTGAAATATCCGCGCAATCTGATCGCGCAACGCGATTCGCCCGCCGAGGCCGCTTAGCCTTGGTCCACGCGGTGACGACGCGACAGCCGGTGGGACCCCCAGTTCCGGGCCACTACGCCGCGTCGGTCAGCTTCTCGTCGCTCCGGTCCGAAAATCGAACGACGACGGTCTTGCCCTTGCGAATCCGCGTCCACGCAAATCTCGCGAATTCGCGCGCGAGATGCGCACCGCCCTTGACGTAATGCCAAAGCTCTCGCGTCGCCCGAACGCCGCGCGCAATGCGCCAGAGGTTTTTCGGGTGCAGATAAAATCCGAGCGCCGAGCGCAATAGCCACCGCGCCAGGGCGTCGTTCGCGTGGCCGTTCGGCGCGGTCGTCGCGAATCGCTCGTGGTAGCCGCGCGTGTAGCAGGCGATGAGATCCTCGTTCAGCGCGCGGTCGTGCGCGGGAATCGGTCCGGAACCCGGCAACGGCAGATAAATTCCAAACAACACAAACCACACCTGCGAGCGCCGCAACATCCGGTTCGTTTCGGCGACGGAGCGATCGGACTCGCCGGGCGATCCAATCAGCACGTAACCGACCGAGCGGATGCCCGCCTTGTGCGTCCACGCGAGCGCGCGGTTGGTGCGTTCGACCGCGAGGCGCTTGCCGATGTTCGTCAGCACGTCCTCGGCGTAGGACTCGATACCGTACGCGATGAGATAGCACCCCGAATTCGCCATCAACGCGAGCAGGGCCGGATCGACGAGATCGAGCCGCGTTTTGCAGGTCCATTTGAACGGGCGCGGCATGCGGGAAAAGCCCTCGCACAGACGGCGCGCGCGTTTCATGTTGAGCGTGAAGGTCGGATCGACGAAATGGATTTCGTTGACGCCCGAGGCCAAAAGCTCGCGCACCTCATCGAAAACGACCTCGTCCGGCCGCTCGCGCGCGGTTTTGTCGATGGCGCAAAACGAGCAGTCGTAGCTGCACCCGCGCGCGGTTTCCAGGAGAGACACGGGCGGCGCGATACCGTACGGCGGGTGCATGCGGTGCGTCGATTCCGGCCAAAGCGAACGCATCGGATGGATCTCGCGCGAAAGGTCGGCGGGCGTCGCCGGCGCGGTGAGACGCACGGCGTCGTTCGTGCGTAATGCGAGCCCGGGCACGTCAACAAGCTCGTCGGCGCCCTTGCCGTCGAGAAGGCGCTGCGCGAGCGGCAAGATCACCTCCTCGCCCTCACCGGTTGCCAGGATGTCGAACGCCGGGAACTGATCGAACAGGATCGACGGCTCGATGATGTTGCACGGCCCGCCAAGCACGATGTGCGCATCCGGCTTGCGTTCGCGGATGACGCGCGCGATCGCGTGCGTGGGGACGAGATTGATGACCTTGGACGTCAGCGCGTACACGCGCGCGTCTGGCAGGCGATCGGGATGCGTAAGGGGGCTGTTGGCGTCGAATTGCGCATCGAGATAACCAACCGACACGCCGGCGTCGAAGAGAAGCCGACCCAGATAACCCAGCCCCAGATGGGGCATCGGGTATATGCCGCTGAGGTTGAAGCCGTAGCGGCAAAGGGGCGTATTGACGAGACAGACATCCACCGCGGCCATGCGTTTGCCATAACACCCGCCCCGCAGGTTGGCAATCGACCGGGACGATCCCGGATCGGGGGCGGCTCACCGAACCGGCGTATTTGGCGCGATGCGGCGTGACAGCGCGCCGCCCTTCCCGTATCGTGACGGCTTCCCTGACAAGCGCGGGCAGGCGATGCGGGTTCTATTCGTCGAGCATATACAGGTAACGCTGCCGATCGAGAATCTGTCGGCGTATCTCAAGCGTGCCGGGCACGCCGTCGACGCGTTTTTCGATCCCGGCCTTTTCGACGACAGCAATTTTCACTGGCCGCGCGTGGCGCGCCGGTTCAGCCATGTGCCGCTGCTGCTTCAGAAGGTGTCGGATTGGCGGCCCGACCTCGTGTGTTTTTCGGTCGTCACGGACTACTTCGGCTGGGCCGCCACGCTCGCGAGCGCGATCAAGGAACACTTCGATGTTCCGATCGTCATCGGCGGCATCCATGTGACCAGTGTGCCCGAACAGGTGATGACGCACCCCGCGTTCGACTTCGGGGTACTGGGCGAAGGCGAGGAGGCTCTCGCCGAACTGTGCGACGCGCTCGAAAACGCGAAGCCGTACGAATCGATCGCGAATCTGGCGTACAAGACGGGCACGCCCGCCGGATTCCACGCAAATCCGCAACGCCCGTTCATTCAGGATCTCGATTCGCTTCCGCATCCGGACAAGGAATTGCTGCGCGATGTGTGGAAGCGGCATTACGGCGCGCGTTATCACGCCATCGCGTCGCGCGGCTGCCCGCATACATGCTCGTATTGCTGCCACTCGTTCTTGTTCAAGGAGAGCCGACGCCAGGGGCTTGGCCGCTATCTGCGCATGAAGAGCGTCGACCATTTTCTCGACGAGCTCGAGTCCGCGCGAGTCCGTTACGGCATCCGTGAGATCCTGATTCACGACAACGTGCTCACCGCGGATCGCGCGTGGTTCAAGGAGTTCGCCCGCCAATACCCGAAACGCGTTGGCCTGCCGTATTTCTGCTGGGTCGATCCGAATTCGGTGGACGACGAAATCGCGGGGCTGCTCGAATCGAGCGGCTGCGCGGCGGCCTGGATCGGCGTATCGCGCGTGCCCGGGCAAGACGACAACGTCGTCAACCGCGCGAAGTTCGACAAGTCGATGCTTCGGGCGCTCGATGCACTGCGCCGCACGAACATCTACGTGCTGGCGGACAATATCGTGGGGCTTCCCCGGCAGACGAATCGCGATGTCGAAAATCTCATCCGGTTGTATCTCGACCATCCCGTCGATCGCACCGTCGTCTTCCACATCCGCTACTACCCGCGCATCGATCTCGTGAAGACGGCGCTGGAGGCAGGCGACCTTACGCCCGAAGACGTCGCGCGGATCGAAAGCGACGGCGGCACCAAGTCGTTCACCATGAAAGACGGCAACGCGAACGACGAATTGATGCGGCTTTCGAATCTGCTTTTGTTTTGCGTGTTGATTCCTCGCCGCGTGACCGAATGGCTCCTCGCGGACAAGCGGCGGCTTCGCCTCGTCCCGACGCGCTCGTTATTCCTGCAACAGCAGTTCATCGCCGATTACGTGGCGCGTCTCCGCCGCCGCAAGAGCCGCGTGCCCCTGATCAGCAGTTCGTGGCGCGTCGGGTACAACCTTGTCCGCGACGTCCTGCGGCGAGCCCTGTACCGCGGCGGACCTCTGACCCGCTATAGCCCGAATGTCACGCTCGTGCGGCCGCGCACGGCGCCCGCATTCCCGTCAGCGGGTTTCGCGCGCTTGCACACACAGGGCGCGGGACCGCTTACGTAGCTCCCGGTGCGATTTTTCCGTAGCGTTGAACCATGGCCGAAAGCCGCCCAACAGACGACAGACCGGCCATCGTGCTCCTCAATCCGCCGGGCACGCGGCGCTATCTGCGCGACTGCTACTGCAGCAGCGTCGACAAGGCGGGCTACTACTGGCAGCCGCTCGACCTGCTGTTGCAGGCCGCGCATCTGGCCCGGGATTTTCGCGTCGTGCTCGTTGACGCGATCGTCACGCGCCTCGCGCCCGCCGCGTGCCTGGAATTGATCGCGCGCGAGCGGCCCGTCGCGATTCTTTCGTTGTGCTCACACTTGTCCTGGCCCGAGGACCGGCCGTTTTTTCAGGCGCTGGCTACGCACGTCGACGCGCCGCTCTACCTTTCAGGCGACCTGCCGCGTTTTCAAAGCCGCGCCGTGATGGACGACGCGCCTTTTGTCGACGGTGTCCTGATGGACATCACCGCGCCGTGCCTTGCCGACCGGCTTCGCACCGGTGCGCACGCGGAACGCACGTCGATCACGCACCGGCGCGGCGGCGAAATCGTCGCGGGCGAGCTAGTCGGTCGTAAATGGTTTTCGCACCCCATACCGCCGCACGATATGTTTTTCGAGAAGGGCTACCGCTTTCCGCTTGGCCTTGCCGAGCCGGTGGCGAGCGTGCTGACGATGCACGGCTGTCCCTACCAATGCGACTACTGCAACACGGGCATGATCCATTTTTCGCGGCGCGAGCCGGACAATCTCGAAGCGGAGCTCGACCACCTGCACGCGTGCGGCATCCGCAGCCTGAAAATCTGCGACGCGACGTTCAACCACCACCCCACGCACGTGCGCGCGTTCTGCGAAATGCTGATCGAAAAGCGCTACGGCTTCCGCTGGTTTTGCTACGCCCGCGCCGACACGCTCGACGACGCGCAAATCGCGCTCATGGCGCGCGCGGGCTGCCGCTTTGTCGCGTTCGGGTTGGAGTCGGGCAGCGAGGCGATCCTCGCCGATCACAAGGAAGGCGCCGGGCTGCCCGCGACGTTCACCGCGCTTGAGGCGTGCCGCCGGCACGGCATCGAGACGCTGGGGCATTTCGTCATCGGCCTGACCGGCGAGACGAGCGACACGCTCGAGACGACGCGGCGCTTTCTGCGAACGGTGCCGCTCGATTACGCGTCGTTCAATCTGTTCGATCCACGCCCGGGCGCGCGGTTGCTCGGCGAAACCGTCACGCCGGAAAAGGCGCTGCGGGGCGCAACGCCAAACGACGACGCCGACCGTACCGACTCGCACGCGAACGGCGTTTCGCTCGCGGAACTGCGCGCATGGCAATCCGTGTTCTACCGCGCGTTCTATTGGCGGCCTCGCTACCTGCTTCGCCGCATCACGCGCATCCGCGACGCGCGCGTGCTGGCGAGATACCTGCGGCAGGGCCTGCGCGTGCTGCGGGCGGGACTGCGCGCATCCGAAACGTAGCGCGCCGCCACCGGCGATGTCAGAGCCGCAAACGAAGGCGAAGCCGGAGTGCGCGGTCCATACCGCCCTTTCGAACAGGCTCGGCGGACCGGGAGTTTACACAGGCGGAACGCCCGCGCTCCTTGGGCGAAGCGCTTCGCGAGCACGCCAGGCCGCGTCGTGCGCAAGCGCGGCAAAACCACGCGCCATCTCGCCGATCGAGATCGTCCCGCGGCGCAGGTGCCGCCAGATCAGGCGCGGGCGCAAGTAGTACGACAGGTTCGCCTCGCGCAGCAGCGCGCCGATTTCCTCCGACGACATTCCCGGCAGGCGCCACCCGGCCTCGCCCGGCTCGGCGCGATACTGGTTATTCCACTGATGCGCCGGCACGTCGCCAAGCGTCGCCTTGTGCTGTTCGTACATCGGCGAGCCGGGGTACGGCGTCACGCGCGCGAAGCTCGCCACGTCGGTGTCGAGCGCCTTTGCGAAGCGAATCGTCTCGCGCGCCATTTCGCGCGTCTCGCCGGGGAAGCCGATCATGTACAGCCCGTACGTGCCGATGCCGATCTCCTTACTCCAGCGCATCACGTCGATTGCCTGCTTCGGGTCGGCGCGCTTGTCGACCGCGTCGAGCGTGGCGCGGCTTGCGCTCTCGAATCCGTACATCAAAAATCGGCAGCCCGCGCTCTTGAGTTCGGCGAGCATCTCGCGCGACACCAGGTCGCACCGCGTCTCCGTGCCCCAGCGCACCCGATCGACCAAACCCCGCTCCTTCATCATCGCGGCGAACGCGAAGCCGTCCGCGGCCTTCAGCGGAAAGATCGCGTCGACAAAGCCGAAGTTCGTCACGCCGCGTTCGCGGTGCGTCGTTTCGATTTCGTCCACCACGCGGGCGATATCGCGGCGACGCACGCCCGGCGTCAGCGCGTTCTGCGAACAGTAGGTGCAATCCCACGGGCAGCCGCGCGATGCGGCCAGCGTAACGAGCGGCCCCTGCATCATGAAGCGCGGCGGGCATGGATAGTCCTCGACGCGAAACAGATCCCACGCCGGCGCGGGCAGATCGTCCAGG
>JAIOHV010000047.1 GCA_019912885.1 bacterium | reverse complement strand
CGCCCGCGGCTCCTTCGCGCGAGGCGGCGAAATACCCCCGCGTCATCCTCAACTCCGACGGCGCGGCGCGCGGCAATCCCGGTCCCGCGGGCGCGGGCGCGTATGTCTCCACGCCCGACGGCGAGGCGGTCGCGGTGGTGAAGAAATACCTCGGCGAGGCGACCAACAATGTCGCGGAATATTCGGCGCTCATCCTCGGGCTCGAGGCCGCGGCCAAGGCCGGCGCGGGCGAGGTGGAGGTGCGCGCCGATTCGGAGTTGATGATCCGGCAGCTCACCGGCGTCTACAAGGTGAAGCACCCGGACATGAAACAGCTCTACGAGATCGTCCGCGCAAGGGAGCGGTCGTTTCGCCGCGTCACCTACCGCCACGTCCCGCGCGAGCAGAACGTCATCGCCGACCGCCTGTCGAATGAAGCCATCGATGAGCGCGCCTGATTTGGCGGTCAGCGATCAGCGGTCAGCGATCAGCAATCAGTTCTCAGCGTTCGGTTGTCAGTCGATTGCCGCCGACGGCTGACAGCTGACGGCTGACGGCTGACTTCCACCCCCTTGCCTGCAACCGAATCCGCGTTACATAATCCCGTATCGAAGCGGCCGGGGCGATCGCCGGCGGCGAAAGCCGCGGGAGGAAAGTCCGGGCTCCGTAGGGCAGGGTGCCGGCTAACGGCCGGCGGGGGTGACCCCAGGGAAAGTGCAACAGAAATCAAACGGCCGATGGCCCGTCCCCACCCAGTTTTGGGCACAGGCAAAGTTGAAACGGTGCGGTAAGAGCGCACCCGCGACAGCCGGGAAACCGGCGGCGAGGCAAACCCCACCCGGTGCAAGGCCAACGCGAGCAAATTGGGCGGCCCGTCCATGCTCGGGTAGGTCGCTGGAGACGGCCGGCAACGGTCGTCCTAGACGAATGATCGTCGCGCCGCGCGTCGCGCGGGGGGCGCGCGCGGCGGACAGAACCCGGCTTACAAGGCCGCTTCGATCCCCGTTTTCGCCGATTTCGGCGACGCGAAAGGAAACGTCCCGCGAGGACAGGCAAGGTAGCGCGAAGATTCCGTTTGACGAATCATTACCCGAAAGTTTGAGGGCGGCGGCCTCGCCGCGGCTCGCGCGGGCGTGCGCTCGGAATGCGTGCGTCGGTGGATCGGTGCGTCGTTTCGACGGTACACGGAGGGCACAGGCGAGACACGGAGATCACGGAGGGAACGCAGGCAGGCATTTTCGGCTACGGCCAAAGAAATCGACTCCGTGTTCTCCGTGTCTTCTCGGTGTCCTTCGTGTACCGTCGAATGCGATTCACTCCATCCTCCGTCCTCGATCCTCCGTCCTCATACTGTTCGCCGCCGCACCGCCCGCCGCGACGGGGAGGGCGTAGCTTCAACCCATGGAACCGCCGCGCCGCCGCCGAAACGACCGGCGACCCCGTGACCGCCGCCCGTTCATGAGCGACGAAGACGATAGCGCGCCCGATCCGCACGAGCGCGAAGAACGCCGCCTGGCGCCCCCTCGCGAGCCGCGCCGCCTGCGCCTGCAGATGGACTCCGGCTCCGGCGTGCCTTATGTCGAGCTCGAAGGCGGGCAGGGCGAACTGATCTTCGGCGAGCGCGACGAGAACCTGCGCGCGATCGAAAACGTGCTCGACGTGAAGCTCTCGACGCGCGGCGACCGCCTGTTCATCGAAGGGCAGACGCACGATGTGCAGATGGTGAAAAAGCTCATCGAGCAGATCGCCGAGCTGCGCGACGAGGACTACCTCGTCAACGCATCCGACATCGAGCACGCCGCGCACATTCTCGCGTCCGGCCGCGTCGACAACCTGAAGGAAATCTTTCTCGACAAGATTCTCGTCAGCAGCAAGCGGCGCATCGTGGCGCCCAAGAGCATCCATCAAAAGGAATACATCGACGCGATCCGCCGGCACGACATCGTTTTCGGGATCGGCCCCGCGGGCACGGGCAAGACTTATCTCGCGATGGCGATGGCGGTCTCCGATCTTCTCGCGGGTACCGTGGAGCGCATCATCCTGACGCGCCCCGCGGTCGAGGCGGGCGAAAAACTCGGTTTCCTGCCCGGCGACATCGCGGAAAAGGTGAATCCGTATCTGCGTCCGCTGTATGACGCGCTGCACGACATGATCCCGTTCGAGAAGGCGCGGCGCTTTCTCGATCGCGGCATCATCGAGGTCGCGCCGCTCGCGTTCATGCGCGGGCGCACGCTGAACGACTCGTTCGTCATCCTGGACGAGGCGCAAAACACGACGCCCGAGCAGATGAAAATGTTCCTGACGCGCCTTGGCTTCAACAGCAAGGCCGTCATCACCGGCGACGTGACGCAAATCGATCTCGCGATCGGCGCGAAGTCGGGCCTTGTCGTCATCCAGCAAATCCTCGCGCAGGTCGCCAAGATTCGATTCGTCCGCTTTGACAAGTCGGACGTGGTGCGTCACCCGCTGGTCGCCGAGATCATCCACGCCTACGAAAATTACGAAGCCCAACACCCGGCCGTGATCGCCGCGGCGAACACCGGCGCGAGGCCGCCTTTGCCGGTCTCTCTCGCGCCGGCAAGCAAATCCGATGCGGCGGCGCCGGTCGAACCTCCCAAAGCGGACGATGTTCCGGTCGAATAAGGACGATACTGGCGGCACGACCCGCTCGCGCCGCGGCACGCGCGCCGAGCGCTGGCGCGAGTCGCGCCTGGCGCGCGCGATCGTGACGCGTCGCTGGCTGATGCTGCTTGTCACGAGTCTGGCCGTCGGATTCGCGATTTCGCCGCGTATCGCGTTGTTCACCGCGGACTACGCGATCGGATCGTACGCCGAGCGCGCCATCAAGGCGCCGCGCACCTTTTTCGTGGAAGACGCCGAAAGCACGCACGCGCGCCGCGAAGAGGCCGCCCGGCGCACGCCGCCGGTGTTCGATTACGACAGCGCGCGCGTCGTGAAATCGAAGGAAACGCTCGCGGCGGCGTTTGCGCGCATGCGTGAGTTTCTCGGCGTGGGCGCGGATGACGGCGAGGCGGGCGTGGGCAACGTCAATATCGTCTCGCGCAAGGAAATGGCCGCCGCGCAGGAGCGATTCACCGCCGATGTCGGCGCCCGGAATCTCGACCGCGCGCAACTTCAGTATCTCGCGCGATCGGGCTATTCGACCGAGGTGCTCGATCGCGCCCGGGCGATCCTCGACGAGTTCGGCGCGCGGCCGATCGTCTCCGACGTCGGGCCGATCGACGAGGCGCTCGGTTCGATGCCACCGGACGCGCGCGCGTTCGTGCTGCGCGACGTGGCGACCGGGCGTGAAACCGTCGTCGCCGATCCCGCGGCGGTCAGCGAGCTCGATCGCGTCCTCGCGCTCGTGCGCGCGCGCATGAACGCGACGCCCGCGCCGCCGCGCGCGGAACAGGTCGCGCTGCGCCTTTCCGCCGGGCTCATCGCGCCGAACCTCACGATCAACATGGCCGAAACCGATCGACGCCGCGCCGACGCGCGCGCGGCGGTCGTGCCCTCGCAGGTCAAATACGCCAAGAACCAGATCATCGTCGGCGAGGGCGAGCGCATCACGCACGAGCGCCTGGAGGTGCTGCGTCACATCCGCGAACACGCCTCGCCGCGCGAACGCCTCGCGAACTTTGTCGCTGTCTCCGCGCTGACGCTTCTGCTCGTCACCGTGATGTTCACGTTCGCCGAGCGCAACATCCGGAAATTCCGCTTGCTCGTTCGCGACGTCGCGTTCATCGCGTTCGCGCTTGTCGCGGGACTTTTGGGGCTGCGCATCGGCGTCGCGTTGTCGACGGTCATTGCCGGCATGTTCGATCTTATCCCGCCGCGCGCGATCTGGTACATGTACCCCGCCGCCGCGGGCGTGATGGCGGTGCGCATCCTTTTGAACTCGGAGATCGCGGTCCTCTTCGCGGTGCTCTTCGCCGTGCTGGCGGGCCTGCTCGCCGGCGGCGACATGAGCTTTACGATCTTCGTCCTTGCCGCTTCCTTTGCCGGGGCGCATGCCGTCCGCCAGGCCGCGCGCCGCGCGCGCATTGCGCGGGCGGGGCTTTTCGTCGGCGCGGTGAACGTCGCCGTCGTGCTTTGCCTGGCCGGCTCCTCCGGCTTCGATCGATCGCTCACCGACCTCGCGATGGAGGTGGCCGGCGCGTTCGTGGGCGGCGCGTCGTCCGGTCTCGTCGTACTCGCCGTGCTCTCGATTTTTGAATGGGCGTTCGGATACACGAGCGACATCTCCGTGCTGGAATTGGCGAGTCTCAATCACCCCCTGCTGAAGGAAATGGTCGTGCGCGCGCCCGGCACGTATCGCCATTCGGTCATGGTCGGCATGCTGGCCGAGGCCGGCGCGGAGGCGGTCGGCGCCAATCCGCTCGTCGCCAAGGTCGCCGGCCTCTACCACGACGCGGGCAAGATCAACAAACCGCAATATTTTTCCGAGAACTGCCCCGACGGCGAGGATCTGCACGCGAATCTCTACCCGTCGATGTCGTGCCTCATCCTCACCGCGCACGTGCGCGAGGGCGTCGAGCTGGCGCGGCGGCATCGACTGGGCGAGCGCATCACCGACATCATTCGCGAGCATCACGGCACGAGCCTGATTCGCGAGTGTTACGACCGCGCCAAAAAGCGCGAGGACGCGGACCACGCCGTCAAGGAGACGGACTTCCGCTATCCCGGCCCCAAGCCCCGCACCCGCGAGGCGGCCCTTGTCATGCTTTCGAACGCGGTCGAGAGCGCTTGCAGGCGACTCGTCAACCCGACGCCCGCGCGGCTCGAGCAGACCGTCGAGCAGACGGTCAACGGCATCTTCCTCGACGGGCAGCTTGCCGAATGCGATCTCACGTTGCAGGACCTGAACCGGCTGCACCGCGCGTTCGTCAAGACGATCACGGGCGTGTACCACAGCCGTATCGAATATCCGGAGCCGCGGCCCGGTGAACCCAACGAAAGGAGTCTCGGCCTTGCCGACGGTACACGTGCGTGACGAGGCTCGCGCCGGCGCTGCGTTGAAACGCGCCGTTCAAAAGGCCGCGCGCGCGACGCTGGCCGATTGCGGCCTTGCGGGCGCGGAGCTGTCCGTGCTGCTTGTCGGCGACGATCGCATCCGCGAGATCAATCGCGAGTATCTTGGCCGCGACAAGCCCACGAACGTGCTGTCGCTGTCGCAGCGCGAATCCGTCAACGGCGCGCCCGCGCCGGAAAACGAGCTGCTTGGCGACGTGATCATCTCGGTCGAGACGTGCGCGCGCCACGCCGAAAAGGCCGGCATGCCCGCCGCGGAAGAGGTGCTCTTTTGCCTCGTCCACGGCATCGCGCACCTTGTCGGCCACGATCACGAGGCGGGCGCCGGGCGCGAGGCCGCAAGGCGCATGCGCGCGTTCGAAACGGATCTTTTCCGCCGCGTCGCGAAACCGTTCGCCGAGGGCGTTAAGCCCGGCGGCGCGAATCCGAAGGCGGCGCGATGAGCCGGGCGTCGATCCAGATGTGGTTCAAGCGCATGTTCCGCCCGGGCGCGACCGAGTCGGATGCCCAGCGCGCGCGCGTGATCGAGGAGCGCCTCGAGGAGATGTTCGACGAAGCCGAGCGCGAGGGCCTGATCGACGTCGAATCCGGCGAGATGTTCCAGGGCATCATCGATCTGCCGGGCACGCCCGCGGGCGAGGTCATGGTGCCGCGCATCAACGTCGCGGCTGTCGCCGATGACGAGACCATCGCCGAGGTGCTCGCGCGCATGCGCGATTCGGGCCACTCGCGCATCCCGATTTTTACCGGCAGCCTCGACAAGATCATCGGAATCATCCACGCGAAGGACTTGCTTCGCCACTGGGGACGCACCGACGGCGAGATCCGCCTTGGCGACATCGCGCGCAAGCCGTTTTTCGTCGGCGAGGACATTCCCCTCGACGACCTGCTGCGCGAGTTTCAGGCGCGCAAGGTACAGATCGCGGTCGTCGTCAACGAGTACGGCGGAACCAGCGGGCTCATCACCCTCGAAGATATCTTCGAGGTCATCGTCGGCGACATCAAGGACGAATTCGATCGCTCGGAGCCGGACCTCATCGAGGAGGTCGCGGACGGCTGGGTGCGCGTGGGCGGGCGCTTCAACGCGCACGATTTCTTCGAAAACTTCGATCGCGATAAACCCGACGGCAGCTTCAACACGATCGGCGGCTGGATCGTCGACCGCGTCGGACGCATCCCGAAACCCGGCGAAACCTTCGCGCTCGACGTTCACGAGGTGCGTATCGAGGAGGCCGACCGCCGCCGCGTGACGCGCGCGCTCGTTCGACTCGCGCCTCAAACCGGGCGCGAGAAATCAGAGGACTGACGCGGCCGGAACGCGCACCAGGAATTCCTCAAGCGCCTCGCGCGTCGGCGCGGCGGCCCCGCCCGCTCCCAGGCACGTGAGCGTCCCCGCCGCCACCGCGCGGCGCAGCGACTCGGACGCGCCGAATCCGCGCGCCGCGCCGTCCACGAATCCCGCGACAAAACAGTCGCCCGCGCCCGTCGTGTCCACGGCCTCGATCGCCGGCGCCGCGACCCGGATCGTCCCATCGCCGCCGGCCAACACCGCCCCGCGCGAGCCGTCCGTCACGATCGCGCGCGGCCCGCGTGCGTTGATCGCGGCGGCGGCGCGAACCGGATCGTTCTCGCCCGTGATGTCGCGCGCCTCGACGGCGTTGCAGATAAACGTGTCGGCGCGTTCGATATAAGCGGCTACCGTCGCGCTTCGCGCGCGCTCGCCGAGAAACTGCGCGGCGAGGCAGATGGGAATCCCCGCCGCGCGCGCGCGTTCCACGAGCGGCAACAGCCTTTCATGTGCCGGCACACCCGGCAGAACAAGCATGTCCGCGCGCACGGCATCGAGAACGGCGCCGGCGCCGTCGGCCTCGATCTCGTCGATGTACGAAACGAAGGCCCGGTCGCCGTCCAGGCTGTAGCTCGCCGTCACCGCGGACGCGGGAGCGTCGATTCGCGTGACGAGCGTTTGCGGCAGACCCTCGCGCTTCCAGAGGATGTCGAGTAACTCCGAGGCCGGGTCGTTGCCGAGCGTCGCCGCCAGATGCGCGCGCTGCCCGAGCCTCGACAGCGCGCGCGCCACGTTGAACGTGCCGCCGGCGACGATCGAGAACGATCGGGCGAAATGCTCCTCGCCCGGATGCGGCAGCCGCGCCAGATTCAGGAATATCAGATCGAGGTACACGCGCCCGCTCGGCGCGATGACGATATCCATGCTACGCCGCGGGCCGCGTCAAAAAGCCCTCGTGCTCCCTGGTGAATCGCTCGACAAGCCGCGCGGCGACCGCGCGCGATGGTACGAGCGGGTTCAGCGAAAGGACGTCCGCGGCGAGATCGCGGTCGCCCGTGCGGGCGCATAGGCAGGTCAGGTTTTCGTACGCCTTCACGCGCGTCAGCAATTTCGCAAATCCCGCATCCATCCCGCGCGGCGCGGGCGCCGGCGTCAACGTCCCGTCGAACACGTCGTACGACAGCTCCGCCACGTCCGAATGCGCGAAAAACGGAATCGCGCCGCCGTTGCGATAGTTCAGAACGATCCGCGCCGGCGCGTCGGCCGCGAGCGCGTCGATGAAATCAAGCGCCACGCCCGCGTATCCCTCGCCGGTCACGTGGAGCTTTTCCTCGGGCCGCGCTTTTTGCGCCGTTTCCTTCCACGCGTAGTCCATGTACGTCTCGTGCCGCGAGCGCAGCACCGCGCGATGCAATTCGGTCAGTTCATCGAACGAACGCACGTTTGCGCCGTCGAACGCGCCGCCGAAAAATCGCTCGTTCATCGCAAGCACCTTCTCGCCGCGCGTCTTTTCCTCGCGCTTCAGGTGCGCGTACGCGGCGTCGGCGTAGAGGTAATAATAAAGGTATTCGTTCGGCAGCGCGCCAAGCCCCCGCAGGCGGCCTGGCTCGTAGAGCGCCAGGAACCGGCCGAGAAACGCGTCGTCTTCGATCAGGCGCGGCACGACATCCTCGCCGCCGATTTCGGCCTTCCACGCGAGGCTCAGGTGATTGAGGCCGAACACCGAAAGACGCACGTCACGCGGCGACGCGCCCAGATACGCCGCGGCGTCGCGCGCAAGCGCGTTGGCCGAATCGCAAATGCCGATCGCTCGCTCGTAACCGGCGTCGTGCAGCGCCTGCGTCACGATGCCCGCGGGGTTCGTGAAGTTCAAAAGCCACGCGCCGGGATTCGCGTCAAAGAGCCGGCGCGCCACGTCGAGCACCACGGGAATGCTGCGCAGCGCCATCGCGAATCCGCCCGCGCCGACGGTCTCCTGCCCGATGCAGCCTTCGTCAAGCGCGATACGCTCGTCCAGAATCCGCCCGCGCTCGAATCCCGCGCGCACGGTCGTCACGACGATGTCCGCGCCGGCGAGCGCCTCGTCGAGATCGGTCGTCACCGATAACGTGAGCGGCACGCCTGATCGCTCGATGAGCCCGCGCGCCATCGGCTCGATGATCGAAAGCCGGCGCGGCTGGATGTCGTGCAGCGTCACGCGGTCGATAACGCGCGTTTTCTTCTGGCGCGCGAGCACCGATTCGACGAAAAGCGGCGTGCGGATGCCGCCGCCGCCGACGATCGCAAGATGCATCCCCATGGGCTCGTTTCCTTCCCGCGCGTGAAAAATATCTGACCGCGCGCGCGAGAGAATGCGTCCGTGAATTCATCAAATCAAGGGGTCGCGGTAACGAGACAGACGGGGGAAACGTGGGGGGTATCACTCGTTTTTGCGCGCACACCGTTTATTAAATAGATTGGCTGTCCGGCGCCGCGCCGCGGCTGCGTCTTTTTTTCGCGAATATCCGTTTCGATGAGAGGAGGATTTTTATGGCATTTGCCGTCAAGGACTGCGCCCTCATTTCCCTGGCGACCGGCAGGCGCGCGCAAAACCTGCGCGAGCTTGGCCTGTACCTGGCGGATATCGATGAGGGCTCGCTCTATCACCATTTCTGGCATGGCCTTTTACGCCCGCGTTTCGAGGATCCCGAATACCAGAACGATTTCGCGAGCTGGGCGCGCTATGGGCTGAACGACCGAAGACTTGCCGAGCGGTTCGCCGTCATCGATCCGACCTCTTTCAGCAGCATGGAGGATTTGCGGCGCGAGACGCTCGAAATCATCGAGGGCCGGCTCGACGAATCCGAACACGTTCCGTGGTCCAAGGGCGACCAGGCCTTTCACTTCATCCGGTCGCAGATCGTCGTGTTCAGTACGACGCACGCGTTCGAGACGCCGGCGGATTTGGCGAGATTCATTCCGCAGCTTTCGACCGGCAGCGTGTTCTATCACGTCATCGACGCGCGCCGCCGCAACACCGGACGATATGACGACTTCTCGCTTTGGCTCGAGAGTTTCGGCGCCGAATGCGAGGACGTTGTTCATGAGCTGCGTGCGATCGATCCGTTTTTTTCCTCGCTCACCGAACTGCGCGACAAAATCGCATCCGTGATGGCGCGGCATACGGATGGAGGCGCGAAATGACGAACGTCTCGAAAACCCCCATGCTCGATTCCTACGCGACCATCGCCGGCCCGGGCGTGATCGACGAGCTTCGCCAGCTCGCGCGCGCCATGCCGGGCGCCAGCGTCTTGCACGTCAACTCCACGAAATCCGGAGGCGGCGTCGCCGAGATCCTCAACCGGCTGATTCCGCTCAAGCGCGAACTCGGCATCGAGGCGGAGTGGGAGGTCGTGCTTGGCGAGGCCGCGTTCTACGATTGCACGAAGGCGTTTCACAACACGTTGCAGGGCGATGCGATCGACATCCCCGAGCGCCTTTTGCGCTCCTACGAGGAGACGAACAAGCTGAACGCCGACCGCCTGCGCGACAAAATCGCGAAGGCCGACATCGTCTTCATCCACGATCCGCAGCCCGCCGCGCTCATCGAGCATTTCCCGGACCTGAAAAACAAATGGATCTGGCGCTGCCACATCGACGTGTCGCGCCCGTATCGCCCCGTGTGGAAATACCTGCGCAAATACGTCGAGCGCTATCACGCGAGCATCTGGCACATGCCGGATTTCGTGCGTCCGATGAATCATCCACAGTATCTTGTTCCGCCGTCCATCGATCCGCTCGCGGAAAAGAACATCGAACTGCCCGAGTCCGAGCTCGACGAGGTCTGCAGGAGATTCGGCCTGGACCGTTCGCGCCCGATCGTCGTACAGGTTTCGCGCTTTGACCGCTTCAAGGATCCCATCGGCGTCATCCAGGCGTATCGCCTCGCCAAGCCGTACGTGCCGCTGCAACTCGTTCTCGCCGGCGGCACCGCGACCGACGATCCGGAAGGGCAGGTGGTTCTCGAACAGGTGACGGCCGCGGCAGCGGAGGACAAGGACATCAAGATCCTCGCGCTGCCGCCGGATGCGCACCGCGACATCAACGCGCTGCAACGCGCGGCGCAAATCGTGTTGCAAAAATCGACCAAGGAGGGCTTCGGACTCACGGTCACCGAGGCGATGTGGAAACGAAAGCCGGTAATCGGCGGCAACGTCGGCGGCATCCGCCTGCAAATCACCGATCATCACACGGGATTTCTCGTCGCCACGCCCGAAGGCGCCGCGCACCGCATCCGCTACCTGCTCAAGGAAACGGAAAAGCGCGAGGCGATGGGCGAAAAGGCGCACCGCTTCGTCAAAGAGAATTTCCTGTTGACGCGCCATCTTCGCGAATATCTGACACTCATCGTCGGCGTCATGACCGGCAACAAGGAGCGGATCGAGCTGAAGTAAGTGACGAATGACGCTCGATGCGCGGTGGTATGACGTCAGTGCCGCGATGTCAGGGCCGCAAACGCAGCGCAGCGGAGTGCGCGGTCGGCACCGCCCCGGCATCGCCGCGCGTCTGCTGCGAGGTCCGCCGCGATGTCAGGGCCGCAAACGAAGCGAAGCGGAGTGCGCGGTCGGCACCGCCCCGGCATCGCCGCGCGTCTGCTGCGAGGTCCGCCGCGATGTCAGGGCCGCAAACGCAGCGAAGCGGAGTGCGCGGTCGGCACCGCCCCGGCATCGCCGCGCGTCTTCCTTTATTCACCCGCCAAACGCAACACATGCACGCGCTGCTTCCCGAAACGCAACACGCATCGGTCGCCTTCGAAATCCGCCTCGGTGATCGTCGCTGTCGCGTCCGTCACCGCGCACTCGTTGACGCGCAATCCACCCTGCGCGGCCTTGCGCCGGGCTTCTCCCTTGCTCGTGACAAGCCCTGCCGCGACAAAGGCATCGGCAATCGTGTATCCGTCGGCAAGCGTCGCCCGCGAAATATCCGTTGTCGGGACGGAAGAGATGTCCACGTTTTTGCCTTTGCCGTAAAACGCTGCCTTCGCCGCTTCTTCCGCGTCGCGTGCCGCATCCTCGCCATGCACGAGCGCGGTCACCTCGAACGCCAGCCGCCGGTGAGCGACGCGATCGCCCGGATTCTTCTCGTGTGCGGTGCTGACCCTGGCCAGATCTTCGCCATCCACCTCCGTGAACATCAGCAGGTAGCGCATCACGTCGCGGTCGTCGGTCTTCAGCCAGAATTGGTAGAAATCGAACGGGCTCGTCATCGCCGCGTCGAGCCACACGTTGCCCTGCCCGTCGTCGCTCTTGCCGAACTTCGTGCCGTCCGAGCGCGTTACGAGCGGCGCGGTGATGCCGTAGGCCCCCTTGCCGGTGATCGTGCGAATCAGGTCCGTCCCGGCGGTGATGTTCCCCCACTGATCTGACCCGCCGACCTGCAACCGGCAATTGTCGGCGAGGAACATGTGGTAGAAATCGTACGATTGCAAAAGCTGATACGAGAACTCGGTGAAGCTGATGCCCTCATGCCGGTCAAGCCGCCGCCGCACCGACTCGCGCGCCACCATGTCCTGCACGCGAAAGTGCTTGCCCACGTCGCGCAGAAAATCGATCAGGGACAGGGACGAGAGCCAATCGAAATTGTCGCGCATGAGAGCGCCGCCCGGCGCATCGTCAAAACGCAGGAAGCGCGAAAGCTGCTCGCGAACGCGCTCGCCGCGCGCCGCGATGATCTCGCGCGTCTGAAGCTGCCGCTCGATCTCGCGTCCCGAGGGATCGCCGATCATCGCTGTCCCGCCACCGACAAGCGCGATCGGCTGATGTCCGAACGCCTGGAACCGGCGCAGCATGATGATGATCGCGAGGTTTCCGACGTGCAGCGACTCGGCCGTCGGATCGAAGCCCGCGTAGAGCGTGAAGCGCTCGGCGGCGAGCAAGGCGTCAAGCTCCGGGTGCGTCTGATCGGCAATGTGCCCGCGCCGTTTCAGATATGTGAGGACACTTTCGGTCATTCTGCTTTTTCACCCGCGCGGACCAACCCGCGCACCCCCCCCCGCTACGAGCGGGGCGGCGATTACGGCCCGGACGCCGCATCGATCACGCGCGAACCTGCCGGCGACGCAACCTACGCGCCGCGCGAAAGCGCTGTCAAGAATCGCGCGCGGCGTCAAGCTCGCGGTTGTACGGATCGGAAAGCCCCGCGTCGCGCTCATACAGCCCGCGGCGCAGGATCACGGTCGCGATCGTTTCGCCGAGGATGCGAATGTCGAGCCCAAGCCCGCGGTTGTCCGCGTAGAGCACGTCGGCCTCGAGCTTTTCGGCCCACGGAAGATCGTTGCGCCCGCGCACCTGGGCAAGGCCCGTCAGCCCGGGTGGCACGCGCAGGCGGCGGCTCTCGCGCGCATCGAATCGCTCGGCGTGCGCGGGCAAGGCGGGGCGCGGCCCCACAAGGCGCATCGATCCGGCCGCGACGTTGAATAGCTGCGGTAATTCATCGAGCGATCCGTCGCGCAACAGGCGCCCGACGCGCGTGATGCGTTCGTCGTTCGCGGACACGTTCAACCCCAGCCCGCGCGTCTCGGCGTCCGCGACCATCGTGCGGAATTTCCACATGCGAAAGCGGCGCCCGCCGTGGCCGACGCGCTCGGGCCGATAAAAAACAGCGCCGCCGTCCTCAAGGCGGATCGCGACGGCGATCGCGATAAAAAGCGGCGAGACGAGCGCCAATCCGGCGATCGCGGCGGCTCGATGCCACAGCGCGCGGATCGAAAACGCACCGGCCTCGCGCGGCGTTTCGGATGCGCGCGCCAGAAGCGCCATCATCGCGCCCGCCAGCCGTTCGCGCGAGAAACTCTCGCGCGCGATGCGGACGGCCGCCGCCCGCATGGCCGCGGTGCGCGCCGGATCGTTCGCGAGATTCGCGATCGTTCGCGCCGCCTCCTCTGGTTTTCCGTGCGGCACGAATACGCCCGCGCCGCCGTCTTCCACGATTTCGCGCATCCAACCCGGCGTGTTCACCATCTGCGGCACGCCGCAGGCCAGGTAGTCGAACAACTTGTTCGGGCTGTTCGTTTCGAGCACCGGCCTCGGCGCGAAGCACGTGACACCAAGATCGGACGCGGCAATGAGCCGCGCGGTCTCCCGGCGCGTTCGCGCGCCCGCGAAACGCACGTTGGCCAGCACCTCGCGCGTCACGGTCGCCTCGAGCGCCGCGTGCTCCGAACCGTCGCCGACGATCAGAAAACGCACGCGCGAAAGGTCCGCGTCGCGCGCGGCGCGCGCGGTCGCGAGCAGATCGCCGACATCGTTGGCCGGGCCGAGCGTTCCCGCGTAGATGACGACAAACGCGTCGCCGTCAAATCCGAACTCGCGGCGCATACCCGCGCGATCGACCCGGGCCGGCGCCAAATCCAGGTCGCACCCGTTCGGGATCATCGCGACGCGCGCCGGATCCACGCCCGCGTCGACGATTCCCTCGCGCATGCCCGGCGAAAGCGCGTTGACGAGCACCGCGCGGCGATAGATCCAGCGTTCGAGCGCCGTCAGCACGCCGATCGCGGCGCGCCCGCGGATGACCCCCATCTCGATCGGCGCCCGCGGCCAGAGATCGCGCACCTCGAACACGAAGGGGATGCCGCGCAGCATCGAGATGAGGGCGCCGGTCACGCCGACCGAAAGCGGCGTGCTGCTGGCGAACACGGCGTCATGCCGGCCAAGCACGAGCCCCGCCACGGTGGACGCGATCATGAACAGCACGAACGAAACCGCGCGGCGCACGTACGACATCCGCTGCGCGTAGCCGATGCGCAGGCTCACGACGTCGATGCCCTCGACGCGCGTGCGCTCGACGAATCGCCGCTGCGTCGCCAGATGCGAATAATCGCTCGCCGACGTGATGACCGTGACGCGCCAGCCCGCCGCCGCGAAGCGGCGAGCGAACTCGTAGCCGCGCGTGCCCGAACGGCCGGCGCGCGTCGAAAAATACTGGTCGATGTAAAGAAGGCGCATCTACACGCCGATCGCGAGCGCGGCCGCAAGCACGCGTTCGGGGACGACATCGTGCAGGCACGGGCGCTCGGGATGGATGCAGCCCGGCCAGCTCCCGAGTCCGTAACACGGAACGCATGCGCGCTCGGCGATCACCGCTGCGCCGTTTCGCCACGGCTTCGATCGATCCGCGCGGCTCGGCCCGTAAATCGCGACCGTGGGGACCCCGGCCGCGGCGGCCAGGTTCATGATCCCGGAGTCGTTCGCGATCATCAGATCGCAAAACGCAAGCATGCCGAGCGCGTCGTTCAGGTCGCCCCAGCCGTCCATCGCGAGGATCGGCGTGCGGCACAACATGGACAAACGCTTGCCCGCGCCGCGCTCGTTCGGGCCGTCGAACACGATCGTCGCGCGGCCGTCTCTTTCGTAAATCGATTCGGCAAGCGCGGCGAAATGCGCCTCCGGCCAACGTTTTTCGACAAAGTCCTCGTCGCTTCCCGGATGCATCGCGACGTAGCGCGCCTTGTCATCGAAGCCGTTGTCGTTCAGAAATCGCGCGGCGTGTTCGACCTGCCCCATCAGCGGATTGAGCGGCGGCCACGCGGCGTCGATGTCGGTATCAAGGCCGAGCACGCGGGCGATCTCGGCGTTTTGCTCCAGGTCGTGCGCCCCGTGCCGATAGCGGCCGCGGCTTGTCAGAAGGCGCTCACCCCATCCGAATTCGGGATGCGCGACGCCGATTCGCCGGGGGATGAACGCCGCCAGGGCGAAGAGCACGGATCGCGTGCCGGACGGAAACGTGAAAACGGCGCTCTCGAATCGCGCGCGGCGAACCTCGTGCCGCAGGCGCAGCATACCCGCCACGCCCGCGAATCGCCGGCCGTTGGCGGCATACGCCACCGCGATATCGGACTGCTCGCGCAAGAGCGCGGCGACGCGCGGTGAACGCACGAGCATCGCCACCGGCTCGCCGTCGCGCCGCGCGAGCGCGGATGCGAGCGGCAGCGCCAGCAGCGCGTTACCGAGTCCCTGAAGGCTGACGATGAGTGTACGCGTCATGGGCGGCCCGATAGGTGGCGATATGTCCACGGGCCATGCCTTCTTGCCCGAAAGCCCGCGCGCGGGCAAGGCCGCGGCGAACGAGATCGTCGCGCTTTACGCTGTCGCTCACGATTCGCGCGATCGCCACCGCGAGATCGCGATCGTCGCCCGCGCGCACGACAAGGCCCGCGTCGCCCGCGATCTCGGGAAGACTCCCCGCGTCGGAAACGACGACCGGCACGCCGCAGGCCATCGCCTCGACGACCGGCAGGCCATAACCCTCGGCCAGGCTCGGCAGCGCGACGAGGCGCGCGCCGCGGTAGAGATGCACGAGATCCGCGTCCGTCACGGCGCCCGCGAGCACGATGCGCGCGTCGATCGCAAGCCATGCGCGATCCCGTTCCGACAGGGCGGCGGCGTTACCGGCGAGCACGAGGCGCGTGTCCTCGGATACACCGCCGGATGAACGTGCGGCGGCGAACGCCCGCGCGAGACCAAGCTCGTTTTTTTGCCGGCCGAGTTCGCCGACGAAAAGAATGTACGGCGCATCCGGGATGCCCGCGCGGCGCAACGCCTCGGCATCCGGCGCGCCCGGCGAAAAGCATGCGTCGGGCGGAATCATGTGCACGTCGATGATGTCTCGCGACATGCCAAGCCGCGCGGCGATATCCTCGCGGCTCGCGTTCGAGGTGGTGACGATGCGCGTCATCCCGCTCGCGCCGCCGTAGCGAAGGCGCGTGCGCAGCACCGCGCGCAGCGCCGAGCCGCGCGTCGCGCGGCGATACGCCGCCGTCAGGCGCGAAAGGTCAAATAGCGTCAGCACGCTTGCCGCGCGGCGCACGGGCGCGGGTTCGAGCGAGAAATGCACGACGTCGTATCGCGGCACAAGGCGGCGCACGAACCGGCGGCGCGAAATCTCCCGCGCGATCGGCCCCGCGAACGTAAGGAGAGGCGCGCTCCGATAGCGCGCGTCCGGCAGCGACTCAAACGGATTGTCGCCGAACCCGAAGGCGTCAAACGCGATCTCGCCGTGCTCGACGAGCGCGCCCACAAGCAGGTGAACGTAGCGCGCCGCGCCGGTCATGCCGGCCGGGGGGATGGCGGTCGCGTCGATCAACACGCGAATCGGCGCATCTTTCGCGCTCATCGCGCCGTCCCCATCGCGCGCAAGGCCGCGTCCGCGACGGCGTCGGCGTCGATCCCCGTCATGCACGGATGTCCCGCCACGACGCACGCGCGCAGTCCGCACGGCGCGCAGCGGACGTCATTCGTAAGGACGATGGCGCCGGCGGGCGCCCAGCGCGCGGCGACGTTCGTGCCGCTCATGAGCGATACCGCCGGCGTGCCGACAAAAGGCGCGATGTGCCCGGGCGCGGAGTCCGTGCAAACAAGCGCGTCCGCGCGGCGGATCACCGCGACAAGCTCCGCGGCCGTCGTGCGTCCGACAAGATTCGTCGTATCCGGGATCTCCCGGGCGAGCCGCGCCGCGTCCGCCGCGTGCCGCGCGTCGCCGATCAACACGATCCGCGCGCCCGCGCCGGTCAACCGGCTCGCGAATTGCGCGGCGGCGTCGTGCGTCCAGGCTTTCGCGCTCGTGCCGGCGAACGGATGAAATGCCACGAGTGGCGCGTCGGCCGGCAGCGTGTCCGTGATCGCCAGAGCGCGCGTATCGACCGGCGCGCGAAAGTTGTCGGCGACGACCGCGCCAAGCGCCTCGGCCACGCGTGCCAGATTCGACGCTTCGGGTTCGTCCGGCCCGGGCGGCGCGACGGCGAACGCCGCGCGTGTTCCGAATCGGCGGTGCGTGAATGTCGCGAGACGCCGCGATACCAGCGACAAAAGGGCGATGTCGCGAAAATCGTGGCGCAGGTTGACGACAAGCGTAAACCGCCCGCGCATGACGCGCGCCAGATAGCGCGCGGCGTGACCGGGCCGGCGCCACCACCACGGCCCGCCGACAAGGATGTACGCATCGGCCGGCGCGAGCGCGTCGAGGAAGGGCGCGGCGCCCGCATCGAGCGCGGCGGTGATGTGCGCGCGCGCGAATCGGCGGCGAATCGCGTCAACAACGGGCGCAGCAAGGACGATGTCGCCCGCGTGATCGGGCTTGTGGATGAGGATGCGTTCGAAGGCGGAGTCGTCGAGCGGGTCGGAGGTCATGGCGCGTCAGGCCGCCTTCGCCACAGGTTCGATTTCCGCGGACGCGGCTTCGGCCCGGCGGATGCGCCGTATCGCGGCGGTGAGCGCAAAGAGAATGAAAACGAGGTGCGAGGTGTGGTGCGGCTTGAAAAGAAACGAGTCGAACAGCGACGCGCCGACGAAAAACACGTACACGAGCAGAAGGCCAAGCGCGATCGACTTGAGTTCGGGGTCGACGGCGTACTTCCAGTTTTCATAGTGCAACCGCCACATCCGCCGAAGGAACATGGCGAAGATGCCGAATCCGACAAGGCCGGTGCCGGTGAGCAGATCGACGTACATATTGTGCGGCGAACCGTATAGCGGCACCCAGCCTTCCTCGATCGAATAGCGGCCGTAGTTGTAAGCGTAGTTGTTGTAACCGACGCCGAGCAGCGGCTGATCGAGCATGACGTTCGCGGCGGACATCCATCGCGTGATGCGCGCCTGGCCGGAGGAGCGCGAGACCTCGACGAGCACATTCACCTTTTGCTCGACATCGAGAATCGAAAAAAGATTCGTCATGCCGAACAAAAGGAGCGCGACGACGAGAATCAGCGCGACGGAAACTTTCTTGAACGACAGGCGGCCCAGGAACATCAGCATCGTCAGGCCGAGGAGCACGCCGACCCACGTGCCGCGATTGAAGGTCATCACCAGGCAAGAGGTGAGCACGGAAATCAGCGCGACATAGGCGAGGCGGATGTGGCGCGCGCCCGATCGCCGGGGGAACGTGGCGGCGAGAGCCAGCGCGATCGCGAAATACAGGCCCGAAAAGCTGGTCGATCCCATGATCGAAATCATGCGTAGAATTTTGGTCTTGTAGAAAAGATACGCCGGTTTCATCGTGAGGATGTAATAAAAAAACGGGCTCTCGGTCAGGTAGATGTACCAGCTTATCGCGGCCATCGGCACCGAAAGCAGGATGATCGCGCGGATCGCCGTGCGGATGTTCGCCGGCGTGCGCGCGGTGTCGAGCACGGCGAAAAAAAGCAGCACGAGCATCGCGAGGCGCATGAGATCCTTGACGATCATCATGAGCGTGCCTGGCGAGATCATGACGACCTTCACGAGCGAGAGGACCGCCAGGCCAAGAAACGCGAGCAGGTAATTCGCCGCGGGCTCGTCGCGCGGAATGATCGGCCGCCGCTCGACGATGCAGCGCGCCAGAAGCGCCGTGAACGCACCGACGACGAACGCATCCTCGATCGAAACGGCCCACGGCCCCGGAATGTCGAGGCCGAAATTCGGTATGCACATCGCCAGCGGCGCGATCCACATCATCGCCGCGGGACGGAAAAACAGCATGTACGCGCCCGCCGCGCCGACGAGCGTCAGCGGCAGTCCGATGGATTGGTCCGCGACGGCCTTTCCGGTCGCCCACGACAAAATGATAACGACGGCGACGGCGATGACGGCCTTTGTGTCGCGGTGCATCGCCGCGCGGCGCGCGAAATCGCCGAACGCCTCACTCATCGCCGTTCGACTCCCGTACGCCCGGCGGATCGCTCGCCGCCGGCTCACCGAGCAAATCGCGCCACACGCCGACAAGGTGCGCCGCGATCGCGCCGTCGGAGTATTTCGCCATCACGCGCTCGCGGCCGGCGGCGGCGCATCGGGCGCGCCAGGGGGCGTTATCGCGCAACTCGACAAGCCGCGCGGCGAGCGCGCCCGCGTCGCCCTGCGAAAAGATCGCCCCCGCGTCGCCGACGATCTCGGGAATCGCGCCGCCGTCGCTGCCGACGACGGGCACGCCCGCGGCCATCGCCTCGATCAGCACGTGGCCGAACTGTTCGCGCCAACCCCGCGTGTCGCGGCTCGCGAGCACGAACGCGTCGCATCCCTTGATGTACGCCGGCACCTCGGCGTGCGTCACCGCGCCGACAAACCGGGCCCGTTCGCCAAGCCCGTGCCGCGCGGCGCGCGCCTGAAGCGCCTCGCGCTGGGCACCGTCGCCGACGATGACGATCGCGGCGGCCTCGCCGAGCATTGCCACCGCGTCGATGACATCGGCGACGCCCTTTTTGGGATCGAGCCGCGCGGCGACGCCGACGACGAACACGCCGGGTTCAAAAAGGCGCCGTGCCTCCGTGGCGTCGATCGCCGCCGCGTTGACGCCCACTTGCGCGACGACCGACGCCGCGCCGCGATAGCCGTCCGCGCGCGCGGCGGCAAGCGCGGATGACGACCCGCAGAACAGGTGATCGATGTCGCGATAATTCGCGCGCTGCGCGAGCCGCCGGCGCGAAAGCCCGTGCGGAATGTTTTCCCAGACAAACTGCGTCACGCGCGCGCCGCTCGCGCGGGCGATGTCGATCGTCTGCCTCGCGGCGCGGCTTCCCGCTTCCGTCTCGACATGCACGAGGTCGGGCTGAAATCCTGCGACAGCCTCTTTTAGCGCGTCGTCGAGAAACCGCCAGCCGTACACGTCACCCGCGTCGACGACGGCCAGCGACACGCCGATCGGATGGTCGCCGTGCTCAAATTCGCGCGGGCCGAAATCCGGCTCCGGCCACGCGGCGGGCGCCAGGTACACGAACCCGTCGCACGCGTCGGCGATCGGCGCGAGCTTGCCGCGATTCGCGTCGAGGATGTACGTGTGCCCGATGAGCGCGATCCTCACGGCGCGACCTGATCGTAGATTTCCATGTACCGCTCGGCGATGCGCTCCCACGCGTATCGGTGGCCAAGGTCGTCGGAGGCGGACTGCCGTTTGGCGACCGTGTTCTCGCGCAGGTTCGGCAGCACGTTGCGCAAGGTGGCCGCGAGCGATTCGGCGCTCGCCTCGCCGGCGATGTGCGGGGACCCGACGATCGCCATCACCTCCGGAAGCGAACCGACCGGCGTGCAGACGACGATCGCGCCGCACGCCGCGGCCTCGATAACGGGCAGGCCGAAGTTTTCCTGCGCGCGCGTCGGCATGACGAACACGTCGCACACGCGATACAGGTCGGCGAGCGTCGCGTCGTCCACCGCGCCGAGAAACGAGATGTGGTTGGCCACGTTCGCGCGCACCGCGTGGTATTCGAGCGCCTTGCGCTCCGGGCCGTCGCCCGCGACGATCGCGCGCGTGGGCATGCCGCCCTCGCGCAGCTTGCCGATCGTCTCGATGAACAGGTCCACGCCCGTGCGGCGCACCAGCCGCCGCGCGGTGACGACAAGCGGCTGCTTGCGTCCGACGCCGTAGCGCTTTCGCACTTCGTCCGCGGGCGCGAAGTGGAACAGCGCGGGGTCGATGCCGCCGGGGATTTTCACCGCGCGCGGCACGGCCTCGGGGCACAGCTCGGCAAGCTCATTAAGGCTGAAGTCCGAGAGCGCGACGACCATCGCCGCGCCCGCCAGCAGTCCGCGCTGCATGCGCCCCTGCGCGGACATCTGCGCGCGAAAATACAGCGAGCGCACGTTACGCTGGGCGAGCCGGTCCTCGACCTCCGCGCGAAACTCCTTGGCCCACGGACCGTAAAATCCCGCCACGTACGGAATGCCCGCGGCCGAAAGCGCGGCCGCCGGACCGACGCCCGAAAGCGTCAGATGGATGTGCGCGATGTCCGGGCGATCCTCGGCGATGATCCGTTGCGCAAGCAGGAACGCCTGCTTGCGGTGAGATGCGTACACGATGGGCGTGACGCGCGTCGCGGGTTTGTACCGGCGCACGCGCACGCCGTCGATCGTCTCTTCGAGCGGGCGGCCAGCCACGGCGCGCGCGATCAGCGTGACGCGGCGATCCGCGGCAACGAGCGCGCGGGCAAGCTCGCGGCAAACGCGTTCGACGCCGCCCGTTTCCGGCGCCCAGGCGTCGGTGACGAAAAGGATGTGCCGCGCCGTCACACGTACCATTCGCGGCAGACGTCGCACGGGTCCATGCGGTCCCAGTGGCCGTTCACGTGCATCCGCCGATACGCCTGCCAGCGCGGCGAATTCCAGATGTCGGCGATCGTGCGGCCGCCTTCGAGCGTATCGACCGCGAGCTTGTAGAACACGTCCTTGCAACACACGGTGACGCGCCCGTCCCACGAGATCGACACGTCCTTCCACAGCATGCGGCAGGCGTATCGTTCGACCGGCTCGCGCGAAGCGTCGAGGCGCACGTCGGTGACCAGGCCGCCGAAGGTGTCGACTTCCTTGATGAGTACCTCGTCGCCTTCGCCAAGCAAGGGCTCCCACGCCGCGCAGAATTCGTCGAGTTCGTCTTTGGTTTGCGGCATGGCGAGAATCTGAAGCGTTACGACCGGCTTGCGCACGCCGAGCTCGCGCTTGATCTCGAGGAGCTGCCGCGTGTTGTCCATGACGCGGTCGAAATCCGCGCCGACGCGGATGGCCTCGTAGGTGTTCTTCGATGCGCCGTCCAGGCTGATGATGACGCGGCCGAGCGCGCCGTCGGCCACAAGGCGCCGCGCGCGCTTTTCGGTGAGCGTCGTGCCGTTCGTGCTGACATAGAGATTCGGAATGCCGGCCTCGTGCGCGATGCGGACGAAGTCCTCGAACCCCGGGTGCAACAGCGGCTCGCCAAGGCCCATGATGGCGACGTTCTCGAGCAGCAGCTTGTGCCGCGCGATCTCGTCGATGACGCGGCAGAACATCGCCTCGCTCATCAAGCCCTGCTCGCGCTCCATCGTGGGATGCGGGCACATGACGCACGCCAGGTTGCAGCGGTTGGTGATCTCGATGTGCACCGCCTGCGGAAACTCGAGCAGGCGAAACGGATCGCGCCGGCGCAGCGCGCGCCGCGTCACGGCGCCGGCAAGCTCCACGACGGGGCGGTGCCGCCACTCGGCCACGCGGCGCAGTTGCCCCGCGACGCCCGGCTCGGTGGTGTTGGAAAAGACCTTGATGCGGCCTTTCGTGGTTCTGCGTTCGCTCACGGGTGATGTTCCTTGCCGGCGCCTTGGCCCGATTCGTCCTTCTTGACCGACAGCGTCGCCTCGATGTCTCGCGCGGGGAAAAGGTGCGCGAGATAGAACTCGTAGAAATCGATTTTAGCATTAGCAAGCCATGCGACGCCAAGCATGCGGAACACCCGCGAAAAGGTGACGCGGCGCGTCGCAATCGCGAAGCGTCCCGGCGCGCCGAGCGGCGCCATGTCGTGGTGATGTTCGAACAGCCAGCTTCGCGCGACGGCCAGGCGCGACGCGGGCCGCCACGGCGGCGCGTCGGCCACGAATTCCAGGAAGCGCGCGGAAAAGGTGTGGCGGTGCGTGGGGTCCAGATACGCGCAGCGGTTCGAGAAATGCGGCGTGACGATCTCCACCGTCGCGCCGTTCGCCGCCACGCGATGCACCTCGTCGAAAAAGCCGATCACGTCGTCCACGTGTTCGATCACGTGGCGGATCACGATGCGGTCGTACGCGCCCGATTCGATCGGCCACGGCCGGATCGCCAGGTCGTGGACGAGGTCAACGCCCGGCAGCGCGCGACGATCGACGCCGAACGCGCCCGGCGCCTTGCCCGGCCCGCATCCGAGATCGAGGATACGCGGATGTTCGTCGTGCCCGGTCATCATCCCGCCCACGCCTGCATTAGCGTTCGCGCGTCGCGTCGCATCGTTTTTCCTTCCATTGCGTACAACAGCGCCGCGTAGACAACGGCAAACGCGCCGCCCTTCACGAAAAGGATGGCGATCGCCGAGGACGGCGCAACCGCGGCGAGCGAGCCGTAGGCCGCCGCCGTCGCGACGGCCGCGGCTACGAACGCCGGCGCGAAAACCGACGCCGCTTCAAATTCGATGAAACGCGGCATCACGCGATACGCCTTGACGACCCCCGCCGCCATCGCCAAACCCACGGCGACGGCCGCGCCTTTCGCGCCGAAAAGGTACACCGCCGGCGGGCAAAGCGCGATCACAACGACGGCTTGCAGCACGAGGATCCGGCTGGAAACGTCAGGCCGGCCGACGGCCGTAAACAGCTCGCCGCAGTCGTCATACAGCGGACGCAGGCACGCGTAAATGAGCAGCAGGCGGACAATCGGCACCATCGGCCGCCACGTATCGCCGAACACGAGCGGCACGGCCTCGGGCGCGACGACGGCGAGCCCAACGCCCATCGGCGTCGTGAAGGTGACGACAAAACGCAAAACCTGCGTGAACGCGAGGGACAACCGCGCGCGGTCGTCCTGCACGCGCGCGTAAAGCGGAAACGCGACGCGCGCGACGATGTGCGTCACCATCGCGGTCGGAAAGCAGGCGAGCGCGTACGCGCGCGCGTAGTAACCGAGCGCCTCGGCGGAATCGAGACTGCCGACGAGAAAATCGTCGAATTGAAGAGAGACGAATGTCGCCATGCCGGCGATCCACATCGGCGCGCCGAATCGCAGATACCAGCGCGCGGTCGCCAAGTCGGGTACGCGACCGGGCATCGGCGGCGCGAGACGCCACGAGCCCGCCGCCTGGATCAGCCACGCGATCGCCTGCTTGCCGAGAAGCGCTCCCAGGCCCGCGCCAAGGGCCGCCAGGGCGATCGCCGCGAGGTTCGAGACGACGATGACCACGACATCAAGGCGCACGAGCCGCGCGAAGTCGAGCTCCTTTTCGAGCAATAGACGCGCGGTCTGGCTCGCATTTTCAAGGATCGCGAAGATCGCGAGCACGATGAACGCGGTCGCGGTCGCGTCGTCGTAGCGAAGCGCGAGCGCGGGGCGCGCGGCGATCGCGGCGGCGATCACGATGAGCGCGACGGCGACGTGCAACGCCAGGTGCGTCGGCGCGGCGCGCTCCGGCTCTTGTTGGCGATGGATGAACGCGTGGTTGAAACCGAAGCCGAAAAGCTTACGCACGAGTGTCAGGAAAAACATCGCGAGCGCGAGCTGACCGAACGCCTCGGGCGCGATAAGGCGCATGAGCGCGATGTTGGCGAGGAAGTTCAGAATCTGCCGCGCCCACGCGCCGCCCGCCACCCACGCCACGCCGCGCACCGCGCGCGTCTTGAGTCTCACGTGCGCGCCTCGCGGGAAAAGACGCGCCGGTAGTGGCGCTGCCCGCCGGCCGCGCGCCAGTCCGCAAGCAGGTGCCAGAAGGGAGCGGCGACAAGCGCGGCAATGTCGATTTGAGGAAAGCGGCGCCGCATGGCCGGAATACGGCGCGCGTCCGCGAGGGCGCGGGCCACCGGAGCGAGGTACGCGCGAGCCAGCGATTGGGCGCGCGGCGAACGGTCGCCATCCGCAAAACGCACGGCGCTGCCGCGATGAAAAAACGTCCGTAAAAAAGTGCGCGGCGTGTCGATCTTGAGGTGCGTCGTTTCGATGTCGCGCGTGCGCAAAAGGCGGCAGCCCTTCACGAGCAGGCGGCGGGTCAGGTCCGCGTCCGCGCCGTGGACGTAGCGCTCGTCAAAGCCGCCGGCGCGCGCGAGCGCATCCGCGCGGACCGCCATGTTGTTGCCGTTCAGGCAAAAGCGCGTGTAAGCGCCTTCAAGGACGAAGTCGCGCTCGAACTCGTGAAGGTAACGCAGCACCTTCGCGGTCTCGATCGCCGTCCACGCCGATGGGAGGAGATTCCCGCCGACGCCGTCGTATCCTTCGTCGATTTTTTCGATGAGCCGGTCGGCCCAATCGGGCCCGACGACGCAATCCGCATCGGTGAACAGGATGATTTCGCCTTTCGCCTCGGCGATGCCGGCATTCAGCGCGGCGGCGCGGCCGCGCGCCTCGCGCCGCAACACACGCGCGCCCGCGGCCTCGGCGATGCCCGCGGAGCCGTCCGTGCTGCCGTCGTCGACGAGGATGACCTCGACGGGCATGGCGAGATCGTTAATCGACGCGAGGCACCGGGGAAGCCACGCGGCCGCGTTCCGGCACGCGATCACCAGGGACGCGCGCATGCGTGGGCCGGGGCGATCAGCCCGCGCCGAGGGCGCGGATGGACTCTTGCGCGGCGCGCGCGATGGCCGGATTCGAATGATGGACAAACTTCTTGAGAAGCGAGGGGGTGTCCGCGTCGCCCATGCGGCCAAGCGCGACGATGCCCGCCTGCACGATGGCGTCGTTGGGCTTTTGAAAAAAGCCGCGCAGGCCGCCGCCGCGCTTGAGCAAGGCGCGAATGGCGGGCGCCGCGGATGCGTCGCCGATCTGCCCGAGCGCCTGCACGATGGCGATCGCGCGATCGTCGTTCGATCCGTCGGCGAGGTCCGCGAGCGCCGCGACCAGGGGCGCAACCGCCTCGCGATTCCGGGCTTGGGCGAAGTGCGCGATCAGAACGCTGCGCAGCGGATCGGGCTGGCTCGCGTATGTCGCGGCCAGCGCGGCGTCGGCCTCGCCGCCGCCCGCGCGCGCGAGCATCGAGATCGCCGCGCGGCGCACACGCTCGTCCTGGTGCGTCAGGAACGGGACCACCTGCGCGATACCGCCTGTCGCCCCGATATCCGCCAGAAGCGACAGGATGTTGCGGCTGAAATACCACGGCTGGTCGGGCGTAAGTCGCGCCAGCAGGGCGGGCACGACCGGCAGGCCCATGCGGGCCAGCAGCGCCATGCACTTTTTCCGCACGCGCATGTCGTCGCTGTCCTTCAGCAGCGTCAGCACGGCCGACGCGACCGCCCCCGGCGCAAGCTGCCCGAGCAGCGCGGCGGCCTGATCGCTTTCCGCGTCGTTTTGCGCCTGGAATACGCGCACCAGCGTCGCGATAACCTCGGCGTCCTTCCCGACGCGATCGATCGCCTGCCCCATGATGCCGCCGCGCGCGGGATCGGCCGTTTCATCGCGCAAGCGGCGGAACGCGCGCAGCAGATTCGTCACGACGGCGAAATCGCCAAGCTCCACGAGGCGCTTGGAATCGGAAACCATCGTCGCGAGGATGCGCGCGAAAAGCTGGGGGTCTTCCTCGCGGCGCAACTGTTTCATCAGATGCCCGTAGCCGTCGTTCAACAGATCGGGCCGCGACAGGGAGCCGAGTTCCTGGTGCATGCGCACGAACGCCATCACGGTGTTGCCGCGCACCTCGGCGTCGTCGCTTGCGAAGTTCGACGCGATGCGCTCGATGAGCTTGCGCAGGATGTCGACGCGCTTTTGCTCGACAAGGCGCTTGGCGAGCTCGCCGAAGCCGTCGAGAAAATCGTCGTCCAGAAGGCGCGCGGACTCCTGGGCGAACAGGCGCTTCATTTTGAGGACAAGAAGTCCCTCGGGCGTTCGCCCCTCGCGCGAGAGCAGGCGTACCATGCTCACGGCGCGCTGCGCCTTGTCGGCGATATCCGTGCGCTGGCTGGCGCGCGCGAGCTGGATGATTTTTTTGAGCGTGCTCTCGGACTCGTCGATCTCCTCGGCCGTGAAGTTGAAGTCTTCAGGCGCGAGCCCGTCGATGAGACGGTAGTACTTCGCGATGAGGTGATCGATGACCAGCGAACGCTTCTTCGTGGAGATCTGCCCGAGGATCTCGCCCTTCAAATCCACGTCGCCGGAGTCCGAGATGCGCCGCGAGAGCATCTTGGCGAGCGTGAGGCCCTTGAAATTCGTCACGATGCGCAAGAAATCGTTCAGCAGCTTGGCGCGAATCGTCGGGTTCTCGAAACGGAAAATGGACTCGGCCATCTCCGAGAACGTGTTGACGATCTGCTGCACCCGCGCGTCCGCGATCGTTTCGCGCGACGTCATCGGCGAGACGCCGTCGATCGTGCGCGGCGGCTCGGGAAGCTCGTCGGACCCGGCGGCCTGCTCGAAGGTGCGCGCGAGAATCGGGCCGATTTTCTCGAAGTCGA
Organism: bacterium; assembly: GCA_019912885.1. Classification (NCBI taxonomy): domain Bacteria; species bacterium. Next base: position 3,535 of record JAIOHV010000047.1, on the reverse strand, counting down.
TCTTCTTCGCGTTTTTCAGCTTGTCGTAATCGATCTTCGCCTTGAGCGCCTCGACCTGCTCGCCTTTCAGCCCGAGCTTGTCGAACGGCACTTGCGACATGATGTAGTTAACCATCGCGCTGTCGCGGACCTGATCGGGATCCAGGTCGTCGCCGAGCTGCGCGAGGCGATCCAGCTCGGCGATGTCCGCGATCGCCTGGCCCTTGTTCAGGACCACGAACACCTTCTCGTCGAGCGTGATGTCCCTGACGCCCGCGGCCGCGACGAGTTCGGAGATGCTGCCCCGGCGTTTCAGGTCGTCCGGCTTGTCGCCGAAGACGCCGAGAAACGCGAGGATCTGCTTTTCGTCGAGGCCCTTGCTGAAAGTCAGCGAGCGTACGTTGCGCGCGATGAGCGACTCGATGAAGGTGCGCACGTAAGCGCGCGACTGGATTTTGTCCGAGAGCACGTCGCCGTCGACGAGGATCATCTTCTCGGATTCGGCGACCGTGAAGGACTCCTTGACGTCAAAGAGCTTGCGCAGCGTTTCGACGCAACGCTCAAGCGCCATGGAGATGATGGCCGAGCCCGTCGGATAGCGCTTGATGTTCACGACGGTGCCGCCGATCGCCTGCACAAAGTCGCAGACGACCTCGACCATGGCCGGGTCGTGCGTGAGGCCCCGTCCGTCCGTTGGATCTTGCGTCATCGTGTGAAAAGTCCCCGAATTTCCAGGCAGAAAATTTTAGGAATCCGCGGGCGCGGCGTCAATGTCGGCGACGGGCATGCCTTCTTGCGCGCCGGCGGGCGCAAGATCGTACAGCGATTCGTAGAACCGCCGCGTCGAAAGCACCTTTTTCACGTAGCGGTTCGTCTCGCGATACGGGATTTCCTCGATGAAGATCTCCGGCGTCAGGTCTTTTTTATTGCGGAACCATTTGCCGACCACGTCCGGCCCGGCATTGTAGCTGGCGATCGCGCACGGAACGCACCCCTCGAACCGGTCGAGCATCGCGCGCAGATACCAGGTGCCGTAGCGGATGTTCGTTTCCGGATCGTAGAGGACATCCTCGTCGAACGTCTCGCCGTTCGCGCCGGCGATTTCGGCCCCGGTGCGCGGCACGATTTGCATGAGTCCGACGGCATTCGCCGGCGAGACGACGTGCGGCTTCATGGCGCTTTCGTTGTAGATGACGGCGTACACGAGCCCGGGCGGCAGGCCGCGCCGGCCGGCCCAGTAGCGGACCGCGTGTTCGTACGCGAGCGGATAGAGCAGGGCGTAATAGTTCGCGCGCAGGTCGCCCGCGCTCTCGCGCAGGTGGGCGTAGATGCCGTTGGCGCTCGCGCCGACGAAACGCATCGTCTCGCTGTAGCGGCCGGACGAATGCCACAAACGCGCCATCAGGTGTTGCTCGTCCCGGGATTCGAGTTCAGACGCGTCGGGAAATTCGCCCGCCACGCGCGCGGCCTCGGCCATCCGCCCGTGGCTCGCCAGATATTGCGCGCGTTCGGCGGTTTTGCGCAGACGCGCCGGCAACCGGGACGGATCGATGGCCGGCAGCCCGTACGGGCGGATGAGCCCGCCGTCGATGCCGTCGTCCGGCGCGCGCGCGATCTTGCCATGCGCCGTCAGGCGTTCGCCGGCGCGCTGGCCGTAATAGGTGCGCGGCCGGCGATTGATCTCGCGCCAGTCGGCGATCGCCTCGCGCGTCCGTCCCCGAAGATCGAGCACAGCCGCGCGCCAGTAGTGATAGCGATCCAGGTCGGACGAGCGGCGGAACGCGCGCGTCATCGAGGCAAGCAACGCATCGGCCTTGGCGAGCTTGCCCGCGCGAAGCGCCGTCCAGGCGTGCAGCCAGGTGAGGTATTCCGTCTGCGTTCCCGCCGGGCGGCGCAGGCGGTTTTCGAGATACTCGTGCGCGCGCGAATAGTTGTTGTCCTCCAGGTCGAGCAGCGCGATCTGGTAGCGCGCGGCGGGGCCGTAGCCGCTTCCGGGAAAGCGCCGCAGCACCGTCTCGAACGAGATCCGGCTGGCCGCGTTGTCGCCAAGGCGCGTTTCGATCTTGCCGATGCGGTACGCCGCGTCGTCGGCGAGCGACCCGGCGCCTTGCGCGATCGGGCGCAGCGCCGCGAGCGCGGCGTCGTTGTCGTGGTTAGAAAACGCGGCCATGCCGAGGCGATAGCGGTCGTCGATGCCAAACGAGCCGGGCGCCGCCTGCTGCCGGGCCGCGAGGGCGCGCTGCGCGTGGCGGTATTCGCCATCCTTGAAAAACTTCGCGCCAAGCCGCGTGACGAGATCGCGATACCAGGCGGGCGCGTCCGCGCCGCCGGCAAGCGCATTCAACTCATCGAGCGCGGCGAGGGTGTATCGATCCGCGCGCCCGCCGGTGACGACGGCGCGCAGCCGCGCGATCGCGGAGGCCCGATCACCGGCGGCGGCGTATTCGCGCGCGGCGGCAAGGCCAAAGCGCGAATGATCGATCGAATTCGCGACATCGCCCGAAAGCTCCACAAATCGCCTCGCCGCTTCCTCGTGCCGGCCCGCGCGGGAGGAAAGGCGCGCGCGCCAGGCGGCGGCATCGTCGAAAAACGGCGCGGCCGGATGCCGCGCGGCGCCTTCGGTCACCGCCCCGATGGCGTCGGCAAAGCGCCCGGCGTCTTCAAGCGATTTGGCCGCCAGAAACGCGCACGCGTCGGCGACAAGCGGCAGATGATCCTCCGCGCGTCGAAACGCGAGGGCCGCGGATTCCGGATCGCCCGCGCGGCCAAGCGCAAGGCCCATCAGGAAATACGCGTCGCCCCGGTCGGCGGGGGGCGGGTCCTGCTGCAGGCGGTAATAAAGATGAAAGACGGCGAGCGTGTCCTTTCCGGCCAGGTACTCCTCGCGGATCGCGGGCATGTCGATCGCGGTGGGGAACAGCAAACCGGCGCTTGCCGGCGCGGCGACAAGAATCACGATCGCCGCCGTCAGGCTGAAAATGGCGCGCGCGCGTCTCACGGATACGCGGCGTATCACGTTGATATCCGGTCGCAACATCCGCGGGTGAAGGTATCACACCCCGGGGCGCGCACCAAAGAATGTTAAGGGCGCGTAAGCGGCATGGCGAAGCCGCACGGTGCGGCAGCGGTTTTTGCCGGTGCAAGCGTCAAGAACCTGTCGCTTAAGCCCCGCCGTGGCGACGATGTGGCGAAAGTTCGTCGCATCGGTTCATGTCCATCCGCGGAATGTCGGCGAGGCTCTTGTTTTCAGGCCGGTTTTTCTCGGTGAACGGATGCCGGATCTCTGGCACGGACCTTGCTCCTTTTTCGGGCCACGAATCCCACTCGCGCGAGGGATATTCATGGCCCAGAGCCCGGAGCCGCTTCGACGCATGGAGACGATGGACGTCGTCTGCCCCCATTGTCAGGCGCACTTTCAGGTCGATCCGAACATGCCCGCCGATCAACCGGCGCGCGCGCTGCACGCGGCGGACGAATTCGTCGAAGCAGGCGGGACGCCCGCGCTCCCGGCGGGTGCGCAAGTCGAAGCAGGCGGGACGCCCGCGCTCCCGGCGGT